>VBQB01000090.1 GCA_005887855.1 Verrucomicrobiota bacterium
GTTTGTGTGACCGCCGATGTAACCAAGCAGCCAGAACGCCTGCACGTCGCCCAAGGCGTGGATGATGAAAATGTTTGCGGCAAATGCAGTCGCGCGCACGGCCGGCAGCGAGACGTTTGCCAGCGCGGTGTTTGAGGGACCTGTGTTCAAGAACAAAAAAAAGACCGCGAGGAACATTGCGAACCACGCCGCTGGAAACGGAATGTACAGCGTCGCAACGAAAATCGGACACGCGATCAGCATACCGATTCCCGAGACCCAGAAGTAGGAACCAGGAAAACGCGGGCGCAATTTATCGGCGATGACACCGCCCAGAAGTGTCGAGACCAAACCGGCAACCACGATGATCAATCCGAAAATCGTCCTGCCAAAGGCTGGGCTTTGATTTCGATAATCTAGGTACGCCGATACCCAGTATCCCAAGCCGCCGATTGCGAAGGTCATCAATGTTTGCGCGACGCAGTTAATGAGGTAAGAGCGTGTGCGAAAGAGCCTCAGGTAATCCTTCAGGCTGCCGCCCGCCGATTTTTGCATGAAGTGATGTGCCGGCACGCGCGGATCGCGTTGCCAGAAACAGAGCAGGCCCAGTAGCAACCCCGGTGGCGCGACCAGATAAAAGGCCCAGCGCCAGCCGAGGTGAGCACCAATCAATCCGCCGATGACGTAGCCGAGCGCGCTACCAACCGGAATGGCCGCGCAAAAAATTGCCATGATGCGGCCGCGTGTTTCGATCGGGAAAAGATCAGACAAGATTGTGGGCGCGGCCGGGCCGTAGCCGCCTTCGCCAATTCCAACGCAAATTCGAGTCGCAAAGAGAATGGCGAATGTCGCCGCCAAACCGGAGCCGCCGCTGGCCAGACTCCACAGAATCACAGCGGAACCGACAATGAGCCAGCGCGAAATCCGATCAGCCAGGAAACCGAGTAACGGTGCGCTGATCATGTAAGTTACGAAAAACGCATCGCCGAGCAGACCAGTCTTCATCATCGCGTTCACGTCCCCGTTTGTGAAAAAACTCGCGCGAATGTCCGGCTCGAGCGCGGCCAGAATTTGGCGGTCAATGTAATTGAAGAGATTGATCCCGAGCAGAAGCATTAGCGCACCGTACGCGCCGCTGGTCGATTTCTTCGCGCCGCCTTCCATCGCTAGTTGCCGATTGCAGTTTGCCCAGCGTTAATTGTAAATCATAAACAATGGCCTCCATGTCTGCCGTTGAGCGCGCGCTGCATTTTTTCGTGCGTCCGCTGGTACGCTGTGTTTACCGCGTAACCACACAGGGCATCCAAAATTTGCCGAAAGGCGGATTCCTTCTCCTGCCCAATCACATTACGTGGGTGGATGCAATCGTGCTGCAACTTGCTTGCCCACGTCCGATTCGTTACATCATCGACCAGGAATTTTATCGCAAGCCGATTCTGCACCCATTTTTGCGCGCTGTGCGCTGTATTCCAATCGATACTCGTCATCCCCGTTCAGCCATTCGTGCCGCTGCCGAACAAATCGCCGCGGGCGAAATTGTCTGCCTCTTTCCTGAAGGACAGCTCACGCGTTCAGGAACTTTATTGCGCTTGCGGCGCGGCTACCAACTCATCACGCATCACGCCAAAGCGCCTGTCGTGCCCGCATGGCTCGACCAGCTGTGGGGTTCGATCTTCTCGTTTCAAGGCGGACGTTTCTTCACGAAACTGCCGAGAAAAATTCCATATCGTGTCACCGTCGCATTTGGCAAACCGCTTGATTACGAAACTGCCGATATGGCAACTGTGCGGGAGGAGTTGCTCAAGCTCGGCGAATCTTGTTACAGTCGGCGACCCAGCCTGGACCGACATCTCGGCCAAGCGTGCGTGCGTGGCCTGAAGCGACATCGATTTGCGACCGCAATCATCGATGGAATGGACCATTCGAAGATAAGCCGCGCGAAGCTGCTTGGCGCAGCGGCAGCCTTCAGTCGATATTTGCGAAGAGAACTCTCCGATCCACGCATCGCGATTGTGTTACCGCCGGGAAAGGGCGCCGTTATCGCTAACCTGGCGGTGATGCTTGCCGGAAAAATTCCCGTGAATCTCAACTTCACGAGCGGACGCGCGGCCATTGAATCCGCTTCCGCGCGTGCCCGGCTTCGAGTTGCAATCTCGGCGAACGAGTTTGCAAAACGTCTGAAGGATTTTCCCTGGCCAACGCGCGTTCTGCATTTGGACGAGGTCCTCCCGCCGATGAAACGACAAATTCTTTCGTGGTGGATGATGTCAATCTTTGTTCCTTCGCCAGCATTTGTGCGGTTGCTGCAACTTCCGCGCAAAGGCAATCACGGAGAAGCTACGCTGCTTTTTACCAGCGGAAGCTCCGGCGAACCGAAGGGGGTTGTTCTCACTCATCGCAATATCGTCGGCAATGTCTCGCAATGCAGCGTGCTGCTCGATGCGAGAAAGGAGGATTCTATCCTGGCCTCGCTGCCATTCTTTCACACCTTTGGGTTTACCGTCACGCTTTGGTATCCGCTCATCGAAGGCGTTCGGATTGTAACTTATCCAAATGCGCTCGATCCGGTGAAAAACGCGGAGCTGATTGAAAAATATCAAGTGACACTTCTTCTCGCGACCCCAACATTTCTTCGCGGTTATCTCCGCAAAGCGAAGGCGGAACAGTTTCGTTCACTGCGCCTCGTCATTACTGGCGCAGAAAAGTTGCCTCTCGATCTGGCCAGACGCTTCGAGGAATGCTTGAAGCAAAGAGTGTTCGAGGGCTATGGATTAACCGAAACGTCCCCAGTCGTAAGCGTCAATTTGCCCGAGCCGCAGCCAACGAAGCCCGGGGAAACCGTGCAGCCATCCAGCCGGCTCGGTTCAACTGGGAAAATGGCTCCTGGAATTGCGGCGGAGATCCGCGAGCCCGAATCCGATCGCAAACTTTCACTACACCAAACCGGAATGCTCTGGCTGCGCGGCCCAAACATTTTCGAAGGTTATCTACACGATCCGCAACGAACAGCGGAAGCCTTGCGCCACGGCTGGTTTAAAACCGGCGATATCGGCCGCTTCGATGAAGACGGATTTCTCTATATCGAAGGACGCCTGTCTCGTTTTTCAAAAATCGGCGGAGAAATGGTTCCGCACGAAACAATGGAACACAAAATCGCCGCCGCACTTGATCTACACGGTGAATCCGAGCGCAAAATCGCGATCGTCGGTGTAATGGATGAAAGCAAAGGCGAGGCGCTCGTGCTACTCAGCGCGGTGGATGTCGATCTTGCGCAATTGCGGAAAAAACTTCATGAAGCCGGCGTGCCAAACTTGTGGATCCCCAAACGCGTCCAATGCGTCGAATCCATTCCCGTCCTCGCGTCCGGCAAGCTCGATCTCACGAAATGCAAAGAATTGGTGATGAGGAACAGTAGTACAGGCCCTGCAGTTTCTTGAGGTCAAAAGCGCAACGCGCAAGCACAGGTCACATAGTTAACGGGCGCCATATTTGCTGAAGTCGAGTCGATGTTTGGCAGTCGACTTCTGTCTGATTCCAAGGAATTCGAGGCGTGGAACAAGCGAACTGAAGGCGGCTGCAGCCAGAGCCTTGTGGCCTTCGACCGAAGGGTGCCAAGCGTCCACGGGGTTAATCATTTCCAAGCGGCTAAAATCCACTTTTGTTAATGCATCGGAGTACTGGACGCGCACGTTGCCATAGTTTTTTGCTTCACGATTCAGATCGGCTACCATCGCTCGCATTTCGGCGTTCATCATCAAACTGAGCCGAATCATGTTTTTCTGATAGGGCGGTTTCAGAGACTCGAAACTGCGATAGCCGCTTTCAAAATAAGGATAGAACGCTGGATTTCTCGCGTGGATCGCCTCCGCCTTTTTCCTTGCTTTGAAGAACGCGTCAATATTCGCCAGCCCAAAGACGACGATCATCACATTGTGGTTCTCGCTCTTTGCGCGATCGATCAAAGATTGCAGAGGTTCGGTGTAATTCACTCGAAATTGCGTGGCCATTTCTTGCAAGCGTTTTTCCGGGTGCTCGCGTTCGGTCAAAGAGAGTCCTTCCGTCCAATCGAGATTGTTGTGTCCAATCCAAATCATGATCAAATCCGGAAGTCTTTTCTTGCGCAAAATTTGACGCGCTTGTCCGGAGAGATTGCGCGTTCGGACGATCCTTCTGCGGATGCCTTCACCGGCTCGGCGCGACGCGACAAGGGCCCCGGCGCCGTTGTATTCTGTAGCGACCAGCGGCGTGAAAGTTGCCAATCGTTCGTACACGCTATGAATGCTCGCCGGATCAGGATCGGTATCGAGAAACCAGTTCTTGCGCCGTTCGGTTCTGGCTCGCCAAAACAAGCTGATGGGCGACGATATATAAAAGTGCTGCGTCAGACTGTCGCCCATCATCGCCACATGCGGCAGTCGGCGCACCAGTTCCGCTCGGCTGATCCTGCCTCGTCGGTAATCGAGGTAATCGCCGTAGAATGGAGAAGAAGGCTTTGAAATCCGTTCGAGGTAATCCGGGGTCGTCGCAGTCGGCGGATCGCTTGCCACTCGATCGAACAAAAAGATCAAATTGAAAAGATTCGCCGTGATCTGTTCGCCAGCTTTGACTAGCAAAGGCGTTGGCGGGTTCGCGAACTCTTCCGTGCCGTTGGCAGAGAACGAGCTCAAGAACACAAAGAATCCCGCGAGTAAAAGAGACCGCGCACGTGAGAGCATTTCACATCAGGATTCGGAAACTACGCCCAAATCGCGGTTATCGCCCCAATTTGCCTTGGTCGTTTCACTCCGGCAAACTCGGTTAATTACCGCCAAGCTATTGGATTAGATGCGCTCACTGTTTCATTCACTCGCCAATCTTGCTGCACGGCTATCCATGAAATTGCTGTTTGCGTGTGTCGCGCGCGTTCGCGTTGTGCGGCGGGAAAACGCGAATCACGACGGTGGGTTTCTGTTGGTGGCAAATCACATCAGCCATTTCGATCCGTTTATCATTTCGTCCGTGGTGCGACGCAAAATCGATTGGATGGCCATGGCAGAATTCTTTCCGATTCCACTGCTCGGACATTTCTTGCGTGCAGTGGATGCATTTCCGGCGGATCGAAATCGTGCCGATCGCGCCACCATCCGCACCGCGATCGAGCGGTCGAAGAGCGGGCGGATTGTCGGTCTTTTTCCCGAAGGAGGCATTCGCGACGGTGCGCGCTCGCTGCTGGAAGGCGCACCGCTCCGGCCGGGGGCATCCGCGCTTGCGCACATCGCTGGAGTTCCAATCCTGCCATGCGTGATTGTCGGCAGCGATCGCCTTTACTCGAAGACACGCTGGCTGCCGCTGCGGCGTACGCCGATCTGGATCGCGTTTGGCGATGCCATTCCGCCTTTTCCCGAGCTGGAAAAGTCTGCCGCGCGCGCATGCATTGAGCGCGAATTGGCCGCTGCCTTCAGGCGTCTGTATGCTGAGTTGCACGGGAAGTTTTCGCTCACACCCGACGATCTGCCGCATCCACCGAGAGAACGAATGGTCGAGTGAAATTATCCGTTGAGAAACCAACAGCTTTACCTGTGCCGGAAACTCCAAGAACTCCAGTTGGCCAGTTCGGACGCTTCGCCGCGAGCGGCGTCGATTTGCTTATGTGCGCGTCAATAAATTTGCTCCAGTCGCGTCATCGGCTGCACGCGCGGAGTCGCGAAGAGATGGAGCATTATGTGGCGGCCTGCGAAAAGCTCACCGCTGAGAATTTTTACGCCGTGCCAACCGGCGCTGAAATTGCAGTTGCAATCGGCGATCAACCTGGTCCGACAATTACATGGCGCAGTCCGATCAGTACAAATTTTCCTGCGAACAATGTTGCCCGCGCGGATCTCTTCCCATGCTCACGCGGCTGGAGTGCGCCAACAGTGCTCATGCTGCATGCGCTCATGTCCGCGAGTGACATTGGGTATCGCCGCTGTGCTGCGCGTCTTAACGAACTCGGCTGGAATGCGTGCTTCGTCCACCTCCAATATCACTATTCGCGTGTCCCGCGCGGCTATTGGAACGGCGAACTTGCAATCACGGCCGATCTTATTCGCAACGCCGAGGGACTACGCCAAGGTGTGATCGAGGTGCGGCAGTTGATGGCAGCATTGCGTAAGCGCGGCTGCCAAGAGTTTGGCGTACTCGGCACGAGTTATGGCGGATGGATCGGTGCGCTTCTCGCAATGGTTGAGCGCGATTTTTGTTTCGTTGCGTTGATGGCGCCGATTGTAAATGTAGAACACGCAATCTGGGAAAGCCCGGCCGCGCGTTTCATGCGACGTGAGCTCCGCCGCGCGAGCATCGAGCCATCGCTCGTGGCGCGGCATTATCATCTCAGCTCGCCAATGCACAACCAATCGTCGTGTGACGCTGACCGCGTGCTGTTTGTCGCAGGCGAATTCGATTTGATTTCCCGGCCGACGGATGTTGAGAAAATTCAGCAGCAATGGCAGGGATCGGAGCTTCTCCGCGTACGGCAAGGACATTTTGGCTACCGCATGTTGCGTGAGACGATCGCGTGGTTGAAAGCGCGCGCTCTGTAGACGGCGTTCGAGTGCGGCGAAGCGATCCGTTCGATCAATCGAGCCAATCCATCGCGGTGAGTAAGCGACGGAATTGAGCATCATCGGTCGAAAGAGCCGGAAGCCATTCACCGATTGGTTCGCGTTTCCACCACGCTGACTCGCCCAGTGGCGCAAACTGGTAACGATAGAGTCGCGCGCGAATGTAACGAGGCGGCGCCTTCGGAAACGGATTATTCGCGAGGAGCGAGAGGGTGCCACGATCGTTGTGGAGAAGTTTCCAAACAAAATGTAGCGTCCACGGGTATTCGGCCGGTGACGCCATGGCTGCAAACCAGATTTGCCAGTCGATTCGCGGCTGGTACGGCGCGACAAACGGTGGACGCCGTCTCGGATCACCCGGTTTCGCTTTGAATTCGTACTCCTTCCATTTCGAGTCGCCAGTAACCAACGCGTCGTCGGTTCCCTCAAAAACAATTTCGGGGCGTTCGCGACCGACCGTGCCAAACGCGCCGTAAGTGTTTACGAGATCGAACGGATCGTAGGAATAATTCATGAGCTGCCGGCCGGAAACCAGATTGAGCACGGGCGCAATGCTCAGATAAATAACCAAGATCGACAGCGCGATCGCGATTGTGTTGTTGATGCGTGACGGTTCCGATTCTTGAGCTGCTCGTTCGGCGCGCCTAACGAGTGATGCCGGAAGAAAGCGACGAAGAAACGTGTCGTCGAAGCAGGCAAGAAACGGAATGATGGTGACATAGTTCAGAAACGAGAGATTGCCGCTGATGATCAGAACAAGTTGAAAACTGACGAGCAAGACGCCCGCAATATGCCGCGCGGTGCGCGGACCAAACGAGAACCACGGCACGACCAGTTCGATAAAGTGATTCCAAGCGGTCCCGAATTTGTGAAACCAGTGCGGAGCGAAATGCAAATAGCGACTGATCGGATTCGGAATTGGCTGGGTTTCGTAATGATAGTAAAGGCAAGTGAGATCGCCCCAGCATTGGTCGCCGCGCAGTTTGATCAAGCCTGCGCCGATCATGATGCGAAAACCGAGCCAGCGAAAAAGCCAGATGACGAGCAACGGCGGCCGGCATTTCGGAAACGGGCGGCCATCGAGCAACGGGCAGAGAAAGATCTGGACGATCGACATGTACATCGCCCAGAGAATCGTGAGAACGACCGCGTTGGCATAGCCGAACAAAACAATGAGCGACAAACCGAAGCCTGCCCATGCAAAGATCGATAACGCCTTGTCCGAGATGCCGAACCAGAAGAGCGTCGGCACTTCCAGCATGCCAGCGCTACGGGAACCGAGCTGCGTTTGTATGCTCGTGAGAAAATGATTCGCCGGAGTTAATCCGTGCTCGCCGATGAGCGGCACGAGTTGCTGCGCAGCGACAAGAAACGCAACTGCATAAACAAAACCGAGGAGGCGCAGAATAACAAAGCTCGTCAGCCAATAACAATTTCCACCGGCGAAAAGCCTTCCGAGAACGTTTTTGTCATCCATAATGGACGCTGGCCAACGTGTCCTTTAAACGAACACCGCTGAACGCTCAACGTTCACTCAATCCGCAATCTGCAATCCAAAACCAAAAACGAAATGCCAGGGGGGAGAATTGAACTCCCGACCAAGGGCTTATGAGTCCCCTGCTCTACCGCTGAGCTACCCTGGCATTACGGCGAAAAGATTCAGCGGCACGTGACGACATGTCAACGGTACGACCTTACTGCTTCGCCTTCGGAACATACGGCGCGAGATCTTTTTCGTGGCCACGTAGCGCAGCCATAAAGCACACCCCGTTACGCTCGGTGACTGCTCCGACCCAGCCCTCTTGATGGACATACCGCCAACCCGAAAACTGCAACGCTGCGCCGGTCTTAGCATCTCTCTCCGCTGGGAAAAGAAAGAATTGCATACGTTTCTCAGTCACCCAGATTTGGGCGATGCGTTGCGACTCATCGTCGTCGAAAACCCGGCAGCCGATGGTTTGAAAATCGGCGAATTCGGCGGGCACATCGTAATGTTCGAGCCGGTGCTTCAGAAAAAACAAATCGCCTAATGTCCCGGCGTCAGCGCTCACGGGATCGAGCAGGACCGATCGTGTCGACGCGGCGATCGTCAACAATTTTCGTGCTGTCTCCGAGCCTGGAAAATCATGCAAATGATCGAGGAGATGGAGGAGGAAGACTCCGGCGATAACCGCGAGAGCAATCCCGACCGCAAGGACGGCTGGATTCCGGGCCATTCTTTTCCACGTCCATTTGGAAGGAGAGACGAAGTCCTTGCTGGAAAACCAATCGGCAATCTCCGGCGGAATAGGAATGGAGCGAACTAGCGCGGCCACAGCGCGATCGAAGCTCTGTTGATTTGCAAATTCGTTGGAGGTCCGAGCACGGAACACCGTTGAACGCATGGAACGATCGCTTATCCGCTCCTCACTGATAGGCGCGCAATTCGCCAAAGCGCGTTGCCGACGCGAAAATCGGACCGTTTTCATACCACCGGTTTTTTAGGCAGGATGTCATCCACCCAAGCCTGAAACTGCCGCCGCCCACCGGTCAGCAACCGCGAAAGTTCGCCGATCTTGAGTTCCGTTAGCTTGAGAATTTCCCGATAATCGAACTCATTGAGATAAAAAAGTGCCAAGGCAGTCCGCTGAGGGTCGGGCGCACCCGAGATCCAAATTGCCAGCTGCATGGGCTCAAGCTGTTCGATCTGTGACAAAGCCTCCGGAGTGATCTCATGCTCTTCGATTTCAAGGGGCTCAGCTTGCAAGTCGGCTTTACTTGCTTCCAAACAACGCCAGCGCGCATCACGGAAAAGCCAAAACCGCTCATTCGGCAGCGACCCCTCGGCTGCTCGTAACGCCGCGTCACGCAACGTGGTATGGAAAACTTCCTGCGCTTTGCTCGAGTCGCCCAGCATCAAAAAACAAAAGCGATAAAGCTGCGCCAGATTTTGTTTCGGAACGGACACACTGATTTTTTTTAACGGTCG
>VBQB01000091.1 GCA_005887855.1 Verrucomicrobiota bacterium
GTCTTGTTTTTTGGACCCTGTACGATCGCCAATCCGCCATCCTTTTCGATGATCGAAATCTCGCCAAAGAAATCGTTCGTGTATCGCCCAACGTACGCGCTGTTTCGTATCGCAGGTGCAGGCGAGGCAGGTAGTTTAGAATAATCGAAGCCGAGCACCGTACCGACGGCAGCCGGGTTTGAAAATGCCTGTTTAAAGATGGCAAGCCAATCCTGGGTCGGTTTTCCGTACAAAGCTGTATCGACGAACGTCGTTCCGAGTGCTTCCGCTATGCCAATCGGATACGCGTTCGTGAGAACGACGATGCCCAATTGTTCGGCCGGCACAAGGTCCACGTAAGTGGCTGTGCCCAACGCAAACGCGCCGGAATGATTCAGGCGCAAGCGACCTTGGTCGTCGTAGCTGACGTTCCACCCAAACCCATAAAAACCCGGTAGCCCTGTGAAGGGACTAAAGCCGGTCAGCATCTGCGGGTAATGCGTCTCAGCCAACGCCTTTTCATCAACGATTTGTTTTCCCTCAAACTTGCCGTTTGCGAGCTGCAGGCGAATCCATTTCGCTACATCATTGACCGAAGAGCTCACGCCTCCCGCGGGCGATTGCGCGTCCGCATCGCGTTTAAACTTTTGCACCCATTTGCCGTCCACGAGCACGTGCCCCAACGCCTTGTTCGGCTGGGCGACGAAATCTGCGTAGCGGGAACTCGCCGAAGTCATGCCGAGCGGCTTGAACAATTTCTCATTGGCTGCGGCTTCCCATTCCAACCCATACGCTCTGGCTGCTGCGATGCTTCCTTCGGTAATACCAAAATTCGTATAGGCATAATGCGAGCGAAAACTGCTGTCGGGATGTTGGTACCGCAGACGATATAAAATTTCCGTCCGCGTAAAGCCCACATCCTCGAGCAGGTCTCCGGCGTGCGCGGGCAAGCCGCTGCGATGCGCGTACATGTCGCGGATGGTGATTTCGCGTGTGACCCACGGATCGAACATCTCGAAGGTGGGATCGAGCGCGCTGAGCTTCGAGTCCCAGGTGATTTTTCCTTCGCCAACCAACTCGGCAACCAGCGTTGATCCAATTGATTTGGAAACTGATGCGAGCTGGAACACCGTGTCCGCGTCGACGGGGACTTTTGTGTTCGTATCGCGAACGCCGAACCCTTTTGCGTACACCGTCTTGTCTTGAAACACGACCGCGATCGCCAGCCCAGGTAGCGCATTTTCCTGAATTTGCTTTTGCGCGAGCTTCTCGATTTCTTGAATCGCGTGAGTCACTTGCTCGGAAGTGACATGAGACTTTTCCGCGGGAGCCGCAGTAGATAGTCCCAAGAGAGTTAGTAATCCGCTGCTGGTAAGAAAGATTCGGTAGAGGATTCGCATAAAACCGTTGAACTAATCAGATGTTCCGACAAAGGCGACGCGAAAACGCGCACTTCAAAGGCTTACGCAACACGAAAACGGAGTCGGCTTGCATTTCGCGCGAAGTGCTTTGGGAGTGCAATGCGTCTTCGCATCGCTTTTAATTGTTTCAATTTCACCTATAACCCAACAGGATGCCTTGCGTCGAACCCACGCGGCGGACGATAAATGGTTTGCCATCGCGGCGCCCATTTGCCGGTGTAACGGTCGTATGGCGTTGTATCGAGTCGGAGGCCGGCAATTACAGCGAATGTGTGACCTTCTCGCGCGTAGATTGTGATCCATTTGCCAGGGCCGCGGTCACCGTAGTTGCGAAACTCCGTTGAGTTCATCGGCGCGCTGATCAAGCCCCCCGCGCCCAGCACATAGGAGATCGTTCCGGAACAATCGTAGCCGCGATCATCAAACGACTTGTGACCGCCACCATAACGATAGGGCTTCGAGCGAAGTTGATTTGCAGCCCAGATCGCTCGTTTGACCGACAACGGTGCCTTCTTCGGCGCGGCCGCTTGACCGGAATGGAGACGCGCCACTTTGCATGACGCAACCGGGCCTGACGCCGGAAAGTTATCGGCGATTGTCGATGGAACAATCAGCGCGAAAACAGCTGTGGCGATCAGAATTTTACGAGTGACCGGATAGATGAATTCCTCCGGGACTCTGTCGTATGCCAAAACATCTGCAGATGAAAAGAACAAAATTACGAGACTCTGCTTTTTAGAAGCTGAACGCGCAGCAGACTGGCAGGGCGCGACCGCGGGGCGCGCCGACCAATGCAGGATGATCTGTCGATGCAGCGAGTTTCATGATAATCTTTTGAAATGAGGCGCATGTTGACGCTGTCGGCCACGGTCGTCGTCGCAACAGCGATCATGGCGCTGGCCGCGGATCAATTACCCCAAAACGAATCCGAAGAACCTGATTCGTTCGACATCGAGCCGCCGTTGTTAAAGCAAAACCTCTCGAACGAGCCGTCATCCGCGATGCCAGCGCCGGATGGCGATGTTGCGCGTCTGGAAAAACAATTGGAGCGAGCGAAGAGAAGTGCCGCAGGAGCGGAACGTCTTTACAAGATTGGCGTGCTTGCAAAAGTGGAAGTGGAGCAACGCTTGTTAAAGGTTGTCCGGTGTGAGTCCAACCTCGCGAATGCGCAGCTCGCCCGCGCGAAAGAAGAAGTTGCCGCGCAAGAATCTCAAGTCGCGGCCGGAGAAAGCACCAAGAACGAACTGGAAGCAGCGAAAGTAGCGCTTGCGCAACTAACGGAAGCCGCGCAAATGGCCGCGGCAAAGCGTGAGCGGGCGGAATTCGAAGCTGCCGAAGCCAACGTTCGTCGACAACAGAAACTGCTTGCGCTCGGCAGCGCGGATAAATCCGATGTCAATCGCGCTCAAGAAAAACTCGCCGAACTGAAAGCGCCGAAAAATTAAATTCCGTAGAGCGCAACCACCGGGCGCGCCGATCCAGCCGAAATTCCTACTTAATATCCCGCCGCCTGGCCGTCCTTGCGTGATTCGCTGGCGCCGACATAAACACGTTGGCCGTCGTGCATTTCGACTTTGATGGCTTGATAACCGCCGTAGCCACCAACATCGAAGCGGACGTCGTGCCCGCGTTTGCGCAGTTCGCGCACAGTTTCATAGAGAATACCGCTCTCCACTTCAACGTAGCCGCCTGATTCAGACATCTTTTCGCCAGTCGGTTCGTTGTCGCCTTCGTGTTGCCAGCGCGACGCGTCCCCGGCTTCCTGCACGTTCAATCCGAAATCGATCTGGTTGGTGAGAACTTGGACGTGACCTTGCGGTTGCATGCCGCCGCCCATGACACCGAAGGCTTCCCACGGTTTGCCATCTTTCATGGCGAACCCGGGAATGATGGTGTGAAACGGACGTTTGCCCGGCGCGTAAACATTCGCGTGATTCGGATCCATCGAGAAAAGTTCGCCGCGATCCTGAAACATGAAGCCGAGCCCGGGCACGACGATGCCGCTACCCATGCCACGATAGTTGCTTTGAATCAGGCTGACCATGTTGCCTTCGTCATCGGCAGTGCAGAGGTAAATCGTGTCGCCATCTGGAAGATAGGCATCCTTGCCTGTCTCGGCGAATAGGCTTCTAGCCTGTCCAGAAACGACAGACTGGAAGTCTGTCGTCCGAGACACGCTGGAAGCGTGTCCTCCATTCACCGGATTGCCCGCTTCGATTTTTTTCGCGGCATGATTTGGATCGATTAACTTCCGCCGCTCGGTTGCGTAACTCTTCGAAAGAAGACCGGCGAGCGGAATTTTGACGAAAGCAGGGTCGGCATAAAATTTCGCACGATCCGCCCAGGCAATTTTTTTCGCTTCAATCATCGCATGGAGCGTCTCGGGCGAATTGCGGCCCATTTCTCGCAGATCGAATCCCTCAAGGATGTTCAATATTTGGAGGGTGGCGATACCCTGACCGTTCGGCGGCATTTCAAACACATCGTAACCGCGATAACTCGTCGAGACTGGCTCGACCCACGTCGATGTGTGCTTCTCGAAATCTGCTTTGCGTAGAAAACCGCCATTGGCCTGCATGAAATTGTCGATCTTGTCCGCGATCTCGCCTTTGTAAAAGGCGTCGCGACCTTTCTCGCCAATTAATCGCAGCGTCTTTGCGAGCCCAGGATTTTTGAAAATGTCGCCTTTTGCCGGTGTGCGCCCTTTGCCGTCGAGTGTGTACGTTTCCAAAAACGCACCTGGCAAGCCCTTGTAAAGGCGCGGACCGAAAGCCCAGTAATACGCAACCAAGTCGGTGGCTGGAAACCCTTCCTCGGCATAATGAATTGCCGGCAAAAGATCGTCACTCAATTTGAGTTTGCCGAATTTTTTGTGCAGTTCCGCCCACGCGTCCACCGTTCCCGGCACGCTGATCGGCAACATGCCGAGCGGCGGAATCGTTTCACGATGCAGCTTCGCCAACTCCGCCTTCATCTGCTCGTAACTCAAACCCAGTGGCGAACGTCCGCTCCCGTTTATTCCGTAAAGTTTATTTTCTTTCGCGCTGTAAACGATCGCGAAAAGATCGCCGCCGATTCCGTTCGAGACCGGCTCCATCAAACCGAGCGTTGCGTTTGCCGCGATTGCCACATCCACCGCACTGCCGCCGCGCTTCAAGATATCGAGCCCGGCCTGCGTCGCCGCCGGCACGCTCGTGCAAACCATTCCGTGACGCGCCAGGACTTCCGACCGAGTGGCGAAATTCTTCCCGGTAATGCGATCGATTTGAGAATTGGCGACATGCGCAACAGTCGCTAGAAGGGTTAACGTCGAGATCCACTGAATGAACGTTCTCATTTACTCAGTTTAAATTCGATGTCCGCGAATTGGAAGGAAACGCCGATTTAGGCTTGGCGTCTGACGCAGACGCCGTACAATTCTTGCGATGAAAATGTCATCCGACACCCGAAGAGCGATCAGTGTAATCTGCTTTTATACAGCGCTCCTTTCTTTTCTCATCGGCATGGCTGGGCGACTCAAAGAGAGCTTTCACGCGCGCGCTGAAATCTCCACGGCGGGATTCGTTGTCGCCGCAGTCCTGGCCGCCTTGGGATTGATTGCATTCCTATTTTCCTGGGGAGGGAAAACGGATAATCCGACGGAGCCACCGCTTTGATACCCGAAGAGGGGATCGCGTAAAAGATGCGGCGGCGACCCTTCCAGATCGCCGCCGTTCCCACGGCTCTGAACAACCGAAGCTATTCCTGTATTGCGTCGTGAAGCTCTTTGTGCGCGTTCATCATGTCTTGATGAGCTTTCTGGATGTTATCAAGCTTCTGCTGCTGATCAGGAGTGAGCAGCGGACGAATTTGCGACATAGTACTATCGATCACAGTTTTCGCTTTCTGCATCGCCTCCTGATGGATGGCGGCGATTTGCGGTTTGGCCTGATCGAGAATCGGCTGAACCTTGGCCTGTTGATCGGCCGTCAGGTCTAGCCCCTTGGTGAATCGTTCGAGCGCAAAGCCGTGTCCGTGCCATTGGCCGCCACCACCATGGCCGGGTTGTGCTTGCACCAGGGCAAAGCCGCCAAGCGCGATCGCACCGGCAGCCACAAGTGTTAATAGATTTCGTTTCATAGTTTGTGTTTTGTTTGTTGTTTTGTTAAGCGCTTTTGCGCTCCTGTAGCTAATGACCGGGCCGGAATCTCGCCGGTTACATTTTTGTTCTTCTCAAGGAAGGACGATTTCGAAATCGCTCCGGCGGTTGGGAAACTGCCGTTCCTTGTGACAAAGTTGTAACCGCAACGTGCCGAGGCCGGTCTTAGGTAATGGTGTGGATGCGCTCTCGATTACATGGATGATTCTAATGCAAGCGCACTGGTTAAAGCTGCGCTGCAGCATCACGATGAGGCGGCTCGCGAATTGGTCCGGCAGCTTTATCCGCTCGTGGTCAAATTGGTGCGCGCATATCGTCCGCGCCGAACGGCCGAGGAGGATCTTTGCCAAATGATTTTCATTAAAGTTTTTCAAAAATTATCGCAATTTTCCGGCAAAGTGCCGCTGGAGCACTGGGTCTCGCGCATTGCGGTCAATACCTGCCTCAATCAAATCCAGTCGGAGAAAGTGCGCCCGGAACTGCGGCACGCCGACCTGAGCGAAGAGGAGCAAGCGGTGGTGGAGAATCTCGCGGCGTCGTCCAATGAGCTCGCACCGGACCAGCGAGTTGCTTCGCGCCAATTGGTCGAACATCTTCTCGCCGGCTTAAAACCGGTCGAGCGGCTCGCCATCGATTTGCTATATTTGCAAGGACGCTCCGTTGAGGAAATCCGCAAAATCACCGGCTGGAGCGCAGCGCTCATTAAAGTGCGGGCGTTCCGGGCCCGACAAAAAATGAAAGATCAGCTCGCCAAAATTTCGGCAAAGGAAAACTTATGAACAAGGGTGGTCGCGCTCTGGCGCGCGATTTCAATTAAAGCGAATGGCTTGACGCCCCTGCTTCGGCGCGTCGCATTGTTGTCGGCGGCCGTTATCGTCATATCGACGGTTGCAGCAGTTCGCGAGGCCAGGCAAAGCCGAGAAAGAGTCGGTGAGCCCTTCACCAATGAGTTCGCCATCGCGGATTCGGCGATCCAGGATGAATTTTTGAAATGAACCGCGCGTTGCAGTGGAAACTGATAGGCGGCTTTATCCTCGTGTTCATCGCCGGCGGAATCACCGGCGCTTTCTTTGGAGGATTGCACGCTCGGCATCTTTTCTTTGAATTTCATCATCCCGAACTGATAGCTGCTAGAATGAAGGAAAGACTCCGGACGGAGCTCAACTTGACGCCGGAACAAGTCGCCAAAATATCGCCGATCGTCGATAAGACGGCCGCCCAACTGAAACAAATACGACGAGACACAGGCCGACGCGTCCATCAAATCATGACGGAAGCGCATCGGGAGATGGCTGTAAATCTCACCAATAAGCAGCGCCTTAAATTGCAAAAAATCGAAGAGCGCCATCGACACCGCTTTCACGCTCACGGGCTGCGCGAGCCCACTCCAGAACCGTCACCAACTCCGTAGTACAGGCCTTCTGATGTCTATTGATTGCGGGCTCTGTCGTCAGTTAGAAGCGCAGCCCTTTATCGAAAAAGATTTGTTCGCGCTCGACTTTTGCGCCCCGGCTGACAAAGAGATCGCGCAGCTCGGGTATGTAGTAATCGCGCCCGAACGTGGGGTTGAGTCCGAAAAAGATCTTGCCGGCCGGGGCAAGGTGGCGCTGTAAGTCACGCAGGAGAAAATCCCATTCCGCCGGTCCCCAAAGTCGTTCCGCTGGATAATGGAGATTAAAATTAATCGAGAACGCGGTAATCCAATCGAACTTTTGACCAAGCTCCGGCAGCGGCTCGAATGCTTTAATCGTCCAAACCACGCGCCGGACACCGAAAAGATCGAGCAAGTCGGTGAAGAGAGGGAACTGATCGAGATCAAGGCCAAGGACCGAATGACCGAACCTTTTCAAGATGAACAAAAAGAATCCGCCTCCGCAACCGAGGTCGAGCACGCGTTTCGGTGCCGAGCGATGGAGTTTCAAATCTTGCACCCGTTTGCAATTGACCCGTAACCAGTGGTCGACATCGGCGTATTTCGCATATTCGGCGGACAATCCGGCATGCCGTTGCTGGATTCCGCGTAACCGTTGCTGATCAATACTCGCGAGCAGCGGTTTAATCGGCAGCGGAAAAATCACGCGTTGCGCTCTACGCCATGCCCGGCGGTAGGTCACCGGCTGCGCGAGTTTGCCTATTTTATGGGAAAGCTTCATTTCAGAAATCCAGCCGACAATCGCGACGTGCCGAGCGAATCGACGCGCGATTGTCGATCTTACGAGAGACCTTCCATGATTTCGCGAAGAAGTCGTGGGCCGCGATAAATGTAGCCTGTGTAAACCTGAAGAAGCTGCGCGCCCGCCTCAAATTTCTCGCGCGCGGATTCGGCATTAAAAATTCCGCCAGACGCGACCACCGGTATCTTGGACGTTGTGGCGATCGCCCGCACAAGCATTGTGGATTTCTTCCTTAGCGGCGCCCCGCTCAAACCGCCCGATTCATCACGTACCGACGGAATCGATGAATGATCGAGGGTCGTGTTTGTCGCGATAATTCCCGCGACTCCATTTTGTTCACAGATCGCAATGATCTCTTCCAGTTCGATGGGCGAAAGGTCCGGAGCAATTTTCACGAGTAACGGTTTGGGGGTTAGTCGATTCTCATCGCGAATCGCGCCGAGCAACCGTGAAAGTGCGACCGGTTGCTGCAACTCACGCAGGCCGGGAGTATTTGGCGAGCTAACATTCAGCGCGATGTAATCCGCGAACTCGCGAAGCAAGCGGAATGAATAAAGGTAATCGCCCGTTGCTTCTTCCAGCAGAGTGACCTTCGATTTTCCGATGTTGATCCCGACCGGGACCGCCGGCCATAGCCCGCTCTCACGCAGCCTGCGCAATCGTTTCGCGATAGCATCCGCCCCATCGTTGTTAAAACCGAGACGATTGATCAGCGTCTGCTCCTCGGGAAAACGGAAGATGCGTGGCTTCGGATTTCCCGGCTGCGCTTTAGCCGTCACCGTGCCGATTTCGATAAAACCAAACCCGAGCGCCGCCCACGCCGGTAAGCCGATCCCGTTCTTGTCCAATCCCGCCGCCAGTCCAATTGGATTTGGAAAATTTAAACCGAAAACGGTTTTCGGTTTCGGCCGAGGCTGAAAAACTTTCAGCGCACGCAGGGCAAGATCGACATGGGAAGCGCCGCGGAGCAACGCAATCGTGAGATGATGGGCGGCTTCAGCGTCCAGCGAGAAGAGAAGCGGCCGAACAAATCGCTCGTAGCCATTCTTCATTTGCCGATGCAGAACTGCCCGAAGACCGAATCGAGAATTTGTTCCACGCCGACGGCACCAATTATCTCCCCGACCGCGTGTAACGCTTCGTTGAGATCGAGCGCGACATATTCCGGCGACAGCCCCTTGCCAAGCGCTACGCTTGCGCGATTGCATGACTCCAATGCGCGGCGCAGGCAATCGCGATGCCGCGTGTTGATGGCGACGGCGCTTTCCGGCCTGAGGTTCTGTTCCCTTATGCACGCCAGAATTTCTTTTTCGAGATCTGGCAAACCTTCTCTCGTCGCGCACGAAATGCGCAGTGCATCGAAATTTTTCCAGTCACTATGCTCAGGCAAATCGCCCTTGTTCAAAAGTACGATTTCGTTCGAATTCCCGGCGCGATCATCGAAATGTGGAGGCTTGGGCGCGTTGCGATCGGCGATGTGGAGACGCAGGTCCGCCATTTGCAGTGACTTTTCGGTGCGGGCAATTCCTTCACGCTCGAGGTCGCTTGTCGACGTTCGCAGGCCGGCAGTGTCAAGCAAACGGATTGGCACACCGTTGAGATTGATCATTTCTTCGATGGTATCGCGCGTCGTGCCATGGATTTCGCTCACGATCACTCGCTCGTAGCCGAGAAGTCGATTGAGCAAGCTGGACTTGCCGGCATTAGTCGCTCCAAAAATCACCACCCGCACGCCTTCGCGCAGAATCCGCCCTTGATTGGCCGTGGCGAGCAGCGCCGTCATTTCCTCGCGGACCGAATCGAGTCGTGCGCCCAATTTTTCAGCTTCATCTGGCGCGATACCTTCCTCTGGAAAATCAATCGATACGTCGATGTGCGCGATCAGCGAAATCAATTCGTCGCGTACCTTTCCAATCTTCTCGCCGAGTCTGCCTTCAAGCTGTTCGGTAGCGGAACGCAGCGCGAGATCGGTCTTGGCGCGAATCAGGTCAATCACTGCTTCAGCCTGGGTGAGGTCCATTTTGCCGTTGAGGAATGCGCGCTCCGTGAACTCGCCCGGCCGCGCCCCGCGGCTACCGGCGCAGAGACAAGCCTCCATCACGCGCGCGCTTACGAGCATTCCGCCGTGGCAACTGATCTCGATCAGATCTTCGCCCGTGTAACTCGCCGGCGCGCGATGAATCGACAGCATCACTTGATCGATCAATTTGCCCGCTGCATCGAAAATTTCCCCGAAATGCTGAACATGCGATGCAAATCGCGACGGTTTTTCTTTGCCGCGAAAAATCTTATCGGCAATGGCGACGGCATCCGCACCGGAGACCCGAACGAGCGCGATCGCCCCTTCACCAGGAGGAGTGGAGATAGCGGCGATTGTGTCGCCCGCGATGATCGGGCTCTCTCCGGCGGTCAAACCTGTCGATGTTTCGGGAGAATTTCTTTCAGCGCTCCGATGCATTTTCTATTTTGCTCCATTGTCCCCACAGAAATGCGAATCCATTCTGGCAATTTGTAACCTTTGAGAGATCGCACGATGATCTTTCGCGCGAGCAACTTTTCAAAGACAGCGGTGCCATCGCCGACATTTACCATCACGAAATTCGCGGCGCCCGGCACGAACTGGATCTTCATCTCGGCAAATTGCTCTTGCAGATAAGCGCGCCCGGCATGGACGACGCGCTTGGTTTCGCGCTGGTGCGCGTCGTCCGCCAGAGCCGCGAGCGCACCGGCCTGAGCGATGGCATTAACGTTAAATGGTTGCCTCGCCTTGTGAAGCACGTCGATCAAGTCAGTCCGCGCGACTCCGTAGCCGACGCGCAGACCGGCGAGGCCGTGAATTTTGGAGAAGGTGCGCAGAACAACGATGTTCCTGCCGTCGCGGACGTATTGCAATATGTCGGGCGAATTATCGATGAATTCAAAATAAGCTTCGTCGAAAACGACAATAATGTTTTTCGGGACGCGCGATATGAAACTGTCGATCGTCGACTGCGAAATCAAACTACCAGTGGGATTATTGGGGTTGGGGATGAAAATGAGGCGGGTTTTCGGCGTGATCGCATCGAGCATCGCTTCGAGGTCCTGCTGGTAATCCGGGCTTGGCGTTTCCACCGTGCGCGCGCCGAAAAGGGTCGCGATCAATTTGTAGGCGATGAAAGCGTGCTCCGACGTGATCACGTCATCGCCCCGATGAAGGAACGCATGGCCAAGAAATTCGATCACTTCATTCGAACCATTGGCAAGAATGATGTTTTCGCGCGCGACTCGGAGGTTGCCTGCGAGTGCGTCCCGCAAGTAAAACCCGCCGCCGTCGGGATATAGGTGCGCGTTTTGCAATGCGGCGCGCATGGCCTCGATTGCTTTCGGCGACGGGCCAAGCGAGTTCTCGTTCGAGGCGAGCTTGATGATTGCGCCTGGATCGACACCGAGTTCGCGGGCGGTCTCCTCGATTGGTTTGCCTGGTTCGTAAACCGCAAGATCGCCCAACTGCGGGTTCGCCAGTTCCCAAATCGAGGTCATGGGTTCAATGTTAGATGTAAGTGAAGCAAGCTTCCAGCCTCTCGCGGTGATGATTTACGCAACGTGGAGCGGCAAACAAAAAGCTGTTCACGATGAGCGATCTGTTCAACCTTTCGCCCTTATGAACAGTTTTTATTTTCTGGCCGATACCAAGGTCCTCGGAATCGCGTTTAATTTTTGGAAGATCATCGGCTGGAGCGGTAGCCTCATTTTCGGTTTGCGCTTTTTGATCCAGTGGATCGCTTCCGAACGTGCACACAAAAGCGTAATCCCCTTTGGTTTCTGGGAATGCAGCGCGCTCGGCTCATTTTTACTGCTCGCCTACTTCGCGATCTATCGTCAGGATTCCGTTGGTGTCTTGCAAAGTATACTGCCGCTGCCGATTTACCTGCGGAATCTATACTTCCGCTACACTCATCACGTGCCCAAACATGCTGGCGCCGCCCCGCGCCCCGAAGAGTAATTTTGCGGTCTGCGACGCCACCTATAAATTTTGATGATGACCACGACGGACGAAATTATTTATCTGGATAACAACGCGACGACGCAGCTAGATCCCGCCGTGATCGAAGAGATGCTGCCGTTTTTGACAAAATATTACGGCAACCCTTCCAGCGGTTATGCCTTGGCCGCGAAAGTGCGAACGGCCGTCGATCTTGCCCGTGAGCGGCTGGCGGCATTGCTCGGTTGTGAGGCCTCGGAAATTGTGTTCACAAGCTGCGGGACGGAATCGAACAATGCCGTGATCAATTCGGCCCTGCAATTCGAGCCGCGCGGCAAACATATAGTTACGAGCGCCGTAGAACACAGCGCCATTCTTCGCCCTTGTCAGGACCTCGCGAAACGGGGATGCGAGGTCACATTTCTTGGGGTGGATCAAGATGGAAATGTCGATCTTGGTGAGTTGGAGGCAGCGATTCGCCCGGAAACGGCGATCGTTTCGCTCATGTGGGCGAATAACGAGACCGGTGTTTTATTTCCAGTCGAGAAGATCGCGGAGATGTGTCGCGAAAAAGGCGTAATCTTTCACACTGACGCCGTGCAAGCTGCCGGTAAAATCCGGATTCGCCTCCACGACACGGCAATCAATTTCCTTTCCCTCTCAGCCCACAAGTTTCATGGACCAAAGGGCGTGGGCGCACTTTACGTCAACCGGCGGACGCGTTTTTACCCCTCGATCGTGGGTGGCGGTCAAGAAAACGGGCGTCGTGGCGGCACAGAAAATGTCGCCTTGATTACCGGTTTGGGGAAAGCGGCTGAGCGTGCAGCCGAATCTCTATCGGAAGAAGAAACGCGCGTTCGAGCGATGCGTGACCGGTTTGAAAAAACAATTCTCGAAGCGGTGAGCGGAGCATCGGTTAATGGCGCTGGCGCCAAACGCCTGCCAAACACCTCGAGCGTTTCATTTGATGGCATCGAATCGCCCGCAGCGCTTCTGTTACTGGATCGACATCATATTTGCTGCTCGGCGGGGTCAGCGTGCCGGACGGGTTCACAGGAGGCTTCGCACGTGCTTCGCGCAATGAACCCAAAAGGAGATGGCGCGCGGCGCAGTCTGCGATTCTCCTTCGGACGCTTTAACTCCGACGCGCAGGTTGATCGCGCGATTGAAATCGTACCCAAAGTAATCGAGAAGCTGCGTCAATTGTCTTCGCCGGTTCAAGGAAGCGCTTTGTCATCTGTAGCCACGGCTCCGTGAGCCGGCCCGGCTTAAGTCGCTGGATCGACAATTTCCTTGCCGCGCAATATGGTGCGCGATTGTTCTTCTCATGATGGAGACGCCACGAGATCCTACGGCTTCGCGTTACGAGCACGCCGCGCATGGTCTGCGCCGCTCCGATCTCGATCCCAATCCAATCAAACAATTTTCAAATTGGTTCACCGCCGCGATTGAGGCCGATATTCGCGACGTCAACGCAGTGAGCCTCGCCACCGCCGGGCCTGACGCGAAACCGTCGGTGCGGGTCGTGCTATTGAAAGGCTTTGATCAAGACGGTTTCGTTTTTTTTACGAATTACGAAAGTGAAAAAGGATTACAGCTCGAAGCCAATCCTTATGCGTCAATGTCGTTTTATTGGATCGAACTGGACCGGCAAATTCGCATTAGCGGGAAAGCAGAAAGAACCTCGCGTGAAGAATCACAAACTTATTTTCATTCGCGCCCGATCGGCAGCCAGCTCGGTGCCTGGGCTTCGCGCCAAAGCGAAGTGCTCGACGGTCGCCGCGTGTTGGACGCCCGTATGGCAGAGATGACAGAACGCTACGGCAACAAGCGCATTCCGTTGCCCCCGCATTGGGGCGGTTACCGCGTGAAACCCGATACGATCGAGTTCTGGCAGGGGCGTCCGAATCGTTTGCACGATCGCTTCCGTTACACACGA
>VBQB01000412.1 GCA_005887855.1 Verrucomicrobiota bacterium
CGAGGTGCACTTCGACCGCGACCGGCGGCGCATCGAATCCGGAAAGCGCGCGGCTGTGTAGGACGGCAACAGGCATAAACCACCGGCGCCCGATCCCGAGAAGAGCGGCGCCGGTTTCGCCGTCCGCGCTACTTGGCGCGAGGCCGCGCTTTGCGTGTCTCCAGCTCGGCGACCCGCGCTTCGAGCGCCTCGAGCTTCTCCCGTGTGCGTAACAGGACCTGCGCCTGAAGCTCGAATTCCTCACGCGGCACGAGGTCGAGCCGCTGCAGCCCGCTTTGCAACATCGCCTTGACGTTCTTCTCGATGTCCTTGGCCGGAGAAGCCTCGATTGCCCGGCCGATCTTACGCGCCAGTTCGTCCAGCGCCGCTGTGTTGAGCATTCTCGTTCCTTGTGTTCGCGGAAGCTTTTCCGCGATCCGATGTGACCCGAGCCAAGTCTAGCAAGCGGGCGATGGAAATATCTCGACCGGATGGCCTAGTACTCGTCTCCGAACCGTATGGCGCAATTTGGTGCACGACGGTTTGTCTGCCGCGCCAAGGGAGTGCAATAGGCGAACCCGACGCACGGGCGTTCGTCAAAAAATACATGCAACAATTTGATATATATTAATATTTTAGCTTGGCATGTCTTGTGCTGATGGAGGAATGGATAGTCTCGTCCAGTCGTTCAAACAGGGGAAATCGTCGTGTCGATCAAGAACTGTCTTCTTCCCGCTATCGCTGCTACCTGCGTTGCCATGGCCAGCGCACAGGCCCAGACCACTCCGTCGCCCGTCCCCGAGGCCAAACCCGCCGAGCCCGCGGCTCCTTCCCCACCGCCACCGATCTTTTCCATCTGGGGCTTCGACCTGACGGGCCATGTCGACGTCGGCTATTCGTATCTTTCGGGCTCCGGGAAATTCGTGAGCGGAGTAAACGATCGCGTCTTCGATTTCAAGCACGACTCCGCGTATTTCCACGCCCTGGACCTGCAGTTTGCCAGGTTGCCTGACGAAGGCTGGGGTGGTCTGGTCGACGTCACCATCGGCAAGGACGCCGACACGATCGCCGCATACGGGACGATCAGCAAGAGCAAGGGCCCCGCGAACGGCGCGCACCATTATGTCGATCCGACGCAGTTCTATGCCTATTACGCCACGGGGCCGCTATCGATCATTGCCGGCAAATATGTGACCAACGCCGGAGCCGAAGTCATCAAGAGCGATGGCGATGTCAACTACTCGCGATCCATCTTGTTCGGCTACGCCATTCCGTTCACGCACACCGGTGTCCGCGCGACGTACAAGGCGAGCGATACCTTGACGCTGCTCGGCGGCGTGAATGAAGGATGGGATGCCTTTGAAAGCCCGAGTCACGAAGCTACGGTGGAGCTCGGCGGAACGTTCGCACCGACAAAAACCGTATCGTTCGTGGCCTCCTACTACGGCGGCAAAGAGCGTGTAACGAACTATCCGAAGAGCGACGCCAAGGGAAGGCGCAACCTGTTCGACATTGAATGGCGGCAAGGCCAAGTGGCAAGGCATTGCGGGTTACGCCAACTATCAAATCAATGACCAGTGGCGACTCTCGTTGCGCGGCGAATATTTCGACGATAAGGATGGCTATCGAACCGGTGTCGCTCAGAAATGGAAGGAGGCAACCTTGACGCTCGCGTATCTGCCGGCCAAAGAGTGGGAAATTCGCGGCGAAGTGCGTTTCGACAAATCCGACCAATCTGCATTTCTCAAGTCCGACGGTGTCACGCCGACGAGTAACCAGCACTCCGCGGGAGTCGAGGTCTTGTACAAGTTTTAAGTGGGCGCGCGCCATAAATAAGGAGTCAGCATGAAATTGGTAACCGCAATCATCAAGCCTTTCAAGCTCGACGAGGTGAGGGAGGCCCTGTCGGCCATCGGCGTGCAAGGCGTCACCGTTACCGAGGTCAAGGGCTTCGGACGGCAGAAGGGGCACACCGAGCTCTATCGAGGCGCCGAATACGTCGTCGATTTCCTGCCCAAGGTCAAGATCGAGGCGGCGATCAAGAACGACTTGCTCGACCGCGTCATCGAGGCTGTCGAGAAAGCCGCCAATACCGGGAAGATCGGCGACGGCAAGATCTTCGTTTTCGACCTCGAACAGGTCGTGCGCATTCGCACCGGCGAAACCGGCGCGGATGCACTCTAAGGGGAACGCCATGAAGCGAATGCTCGCGTTGATCGCCCTGATCGGCGTCCTCAGCGTAGTCGGCAGCGTCCAGGCACAGGACAAGGCCGCAGATCAGAAAGCCGCTGCACCTGCCGCGACGGCGCCGGCCCCGGCGCCCGCAGCCGCCGACGCCAAGGCCGCCGAAGCGCCGAAAGCGGAAGCCGCCCCGGCTCCCGCGGCGGCGCCGCCTGCACCCGATACGCCGCAGTTGATCGCGGCCGACAAGATCAACAGCGGCGACACCGCGTGGATGCTCACCTCGACTGCGCTGGTGCTGCTGATGACGATCCCTGGCCTCGCGCTGTTCTACGGCGGCATGGTGCGCAAGAAGAACGTTCTCGCAACGCTCATGCAGAGTTTTGCGATTACCTGTCTCGTCACTGTCCTCTGGGTCATCGCCGGATACAGCATCGCCTTCACCAAGGGCGGGCAGTTCTTCGGCAGTTTCGACCGGCTCTTTTTGAGCGGCATGCTGTATCAGAAGGAAGCCGCCAAGCTGACGGTGTCGCATCTCGGGCTGACGATTCCCGAGTCGGTCTACATGACGTTCCAGATGACCTTCGCGATCATCACCCCGGCGCTGATCGCGGGCGCGTTCGCCGATCGGATGAAGTTCTCCGCGATGCTCTGGTTCATGGGCCTCTGGTCGCTCTTCGTCTATTCGCCGATCGCGCACATGATGTGGGAACCCTCGGGCTTCTGGGCGAGTGCCAGCACGCCGGTGCTGGATTTCGCCGGCGGCACGGTGGTTCACATCAACGCCGGTATCGCCGGCCTGGTGTGCGCGCTGGTGCTGGGCAAGCGACTCGGCTATGGCAGGGAGGCGATGGCGCCGCATAACCTGACGCTGACGCTGATCG
>VBQB01000092.1:0-6331 GCA_005887855.1 Verrucomicrobiota bacterium
AGCGGTGGGCGAATGTCGCTCCACGAATCTTTCCAGTGAAACACCCATCGCAGCGTTGCGTAGCGTAGAATGCCTTGCACGATGTAGGGCAAAAGAATGCCGAGCGCCGCGCCCATCGCGCCAAAGCGCGGAATGAGCCAGAGCAAGCCGCCCGCCGCAACCGCGCAGGTGATCGACGAATGAAGCAGATTCAAACGCGGCCGTTGCACCATGATCACTGTTTCTCCCAAGGCGACGAACGCGTTAACGGCACTGGCCAGGGCAACGATGCCCAGCCAAACGCTGCCCTGCTGGAACGCAGACCCGTAAATCAGTAGTATTGTCCCTCCGGCAAGCGCCATCACGGCCACCAGTGGCAGCAAGATCCAGAGCATCCATTGAGCGAGGCGTGCGTAGGTATGCGCGGCACGTTCATGATCGCCCGTGGCGGTCATCCCAGCGACGACCGGCATGAATATGGGGTTGAAAGCTTGATTGACCTTTCGCAGCCCATTCGCGGTCCCGATGACTGCTGCGTAAATGCCGACGGTCGCGAGCGTCACGCCGGGAGCGCGTCCAACGCAATATCCGAGGAGGATGAGATCCAGTCGCGCAATGAACGCATTGATCAACTGATAAGCGCTGATTGGAGCGGAGTAGCCGATTAATTGCCGCGCTTCTGCAAGGTGTGACACAACATGTCGATCTTCGGAAGCGCCCCGAAAAAGTTTGGCAGCGAGCCCGAGCGCAACAAGTCCGGATATGGCCGTGCCTATGATTGCAGCCAGCTCAGGCGCAAAGGTTTTCAATCCGATAATAAATACAATCAAAAATGCCAGCGTCGTTGCAATCGGCTCGGTCATTCCGCGCGAAAAGATATCGTGCCTCATCACTTTCATGCCGCGCGAAACCGAAGTGCTGATGCGGTACAACGCCAGGCCCGGCATGGCGCAAAGAACAACCGCGAGCGCGGAAGCCATCTCGGGCTGAAGATGCAGACGATCGTGAAACAGCCGAATTGTGGCGATCGCAAGGGCAGCCACAACCGCGGATTGCGCGACCCCAAGAACCACGGCGACTCGAAAGAGGGCACGGCTGCGCGCGTGGTTCCCGACCGCCTCCGAGCGCGCGATAAATGTGATGATCGCGTTGTCGAGACCGAGAACGCCGATCTTGCTGAGAATGTCAGTGGTCGACCAGGCAACGGAGAATACGCCGAGCGCCGCGGGCCCGAGCATCCGCGCGACGAGAAATGTGAAGATGCCGCGGAAATTCGACGCCAACATCGCGATGGTGTTCAAGAAGGCACCGCGTTTTAGCTCCACTCCAGTTTGGTCTACGCGCGCCGGTGCATCCGTTGGCGGCGGCGCGACGTCCAGCGTGCCTTCCGTCGTACTCACTGACTTGGACGGCTGCCATTCTCCGGCGAATTGATTTGACGCGAATGAGGTGACCCAATTGCTCTGTCCTGCATCTCCCGAATCCGGCCACAGGCTTGGGCGATCTCTATATTATGTGTCATGGAAAACAGCGCCTTAAGTCGTTCTTCGCCAAAATCTGCTAACGTTACTTAAAAAATGGAGCTTCGCGTGCCGCGCGGGTGACTGGCAATAATGCGGCCATCTTTCATCTCGTGGATCCAATCACAGGCTTCGGCAATGGCCGGATTATGGGTGGCTAGGAGCAACGCTTTCTCGCCCTGCTGCACGATGTTTTGGAGCAGCTCAAATGCGCGTTCGGAATTGGCCGTATCCAGGTTGCCGGTCGGTTCGTCCGCTAAAATCACTCGCGGATCATTGGCCAGCGCACGCGCGATGGCCACACGCTGCTGTTCGCCTCCGGAAAGATGACGACTGGGTCGTCGCAGTTTGTCGCCCAATCCAACCGCTTCAAGCAAGCTAGCAGCACGTTCGCGCATCTCCGCATCGGACAGCCGGCCGAGCTTGCGCATCGGTATCATCACATTCTCTTGCGCGGTGAAGTCCTCCATCAAGAAATGGAATTGGAAAATGAATCCGATGAACTCGCTGCGTTTATACGCCAGCTCATCATCGCTTAGATGCAGCATCGGCTCCGATTCGATGGAAACTCGCCCCGCATCGGGGGGGTCCAGCAGACCGAGAATATAGAGTAACGTGCTCTTGCCGCAGCCCGATGGCCCGACAACAGCGTGGATGCTGCCCGGCTCGAGATCGAGCGAGACGCCGCGCAGCGCGTGGACGCGCTCCTCCTCTTCGCCCAAATAGCGCTCGATCGCTTCGCAACTGAGGCAAATTTCCGGATTCATACGCTCGACCCACGCAGGGTGACTACTGGTGGCAGCTCGGCAGCGCGGCGCGCCGGGACATAGCTCGCAATAAATACGGCCAGGATCGCGAGCAACGTCGCCCAGAAATAGTGTCGCCATTCCCACGTCACCAGAAAATGATCGGCGTAAAGCAAGCCGCGGATCCGAATAGGGATGTGCGACACTCCCCAGGTCATTAACGCGCCAAGCAAACAGCCCACTACTGACCCGGCGACGGCGATCATTGCACCCTGCCACAAAAAAATCGCGCCGATGTCGATCCGCCGGTAACCCATTGAACGCAAGATTGCGATTTCTTTTATCTTCGCCAGGACAGACATCGTCAGGACGTTAAAAATGCCGAATCCGGCAAGCAGGATGATAAGAGAGACGGTAATGGCAACCGACATCCTTAACGTTAAAAAAAGTTGGAGCGTGCTTTGCTCACGCTCCTGCCAGCTGGATGCGTCATGCTGAAAGAGCTTTTCGAAATGGCTAGCGAGGGCGGGCGCGCGGTCGGGATCACGCAGCTTGTAAATGATCATCGATGCGCCAAACGGTCTTTGTAGCAGGGTCTGTGCGACCCGCGAATGCGAATAAATACGCGTTGAGTCAATCGACCCGACGCCGGCGCGCGCGATCGCCGCTACGGTCAAACGCCAGTACTCGCCGTTGGGCGAAAGCAATTGCACCGTGTCGCCGACTCCGATTTGAAGTATCTCAGCCAACCGGGAACCGACGATGACTGCGCTCGTATTATTTCGGAAATCATCGAACTTGCCCTCAATCAATTGATGGAGAAGATCGGTCGTTTGCGCATGGAGAGCGGGATCGATCCCGTAAAGATCGACCGTCGCATCCTCAAATCCAGCCCGGGCGCTGACTGTCCCGCGCATAACCGGTGAACAGGAAACGACGTTGGAGAATTGCCTGCTCACCCGCATGATTTCATTCGCGTCGGTAATTCCCTCAAAGTAGAGGCGTCGCGGCCCTTTTCCGTTTGAACTCTTAGAGGAGACCATGAGGGGTTCGTAGCGCGGGCGGAAACGGGACTTGATAACGACCGCACCGTTGCTGCCGATGGTTGAATCAATGAAATACCGCGCGAAGCCCTGGGTTTGCGCCTGAGTGCAAATAAAAATGGCGACACCGAAAACCACGCCGCTCAAGCTCAGGAGCAATGCCCGTTTGCGATGGGTCAAAAAGCGTAGGGCAATGTAAAGCGGCGGCGTCACGGTTCCTTTGGCGCTCGCGGCATGCCGACCATTCGTTGCCGGACCGGTTCTCCGGGATGTAATTTATCCTGGTCCGAAAGAACAACGTGATCGCCTTCTGTCACGCCAGTTATTGCCTCTGCGAAATCGAGCGTCCGAAAACCAACCTTAACCGTGCGAGGACGCACAATGGCTCGTTTCACAATTAACGCTTGATCGACAAGGAGGGCGCGCGTTGGCACGAGCAGAACATTTTCGTGGGTCCCCGTGATGATGTTCATTTCGCCGGTCATTCCGGCCATCAGGTTGTCGGGCGGATTTTCCATCTCGAGCACAATGGTGTAGCGCTGGGTCGTTGGGTCAGCTGCTGGCTGGATGGACGTAACATGTGCCGTGAAAGTCCTGGTTCGATAAGGATATAGCTGCAGCCTCGCCTTCATTCCCGGTTTTACCTCTCCCACGTCTTCTTCGTTCACCTCGCCACGAACGTAATTTTTGCGCGAAGCGACGGTGAAAAGATCATTGCCCTCTTTGACTAATTCACCGTCGATCGTCTGGATATTGGTGAGAAGTCCATCGATTGGCGAACGAACCTCGGAGCTCTTCATCTGCGCCTCGAGCTTTTTGCACGTGTCCTCGAGAGCATTAAGATTACGATCGCGGTCGATTCGCTCCGTCTCCACGGTGCTCCGCAATCGATTCGCTTCGCTCTTCGCCTTCTCGTATTCGACCGCCGGCACGTTCCCTGACGAGACTACTTTCTCCAGCCGCTGGAGGTTGTCTTCTGCGGCTTTGAGCAGCTCCGAAGAAGGAAGCGGGAGTGCCGCGCGCTGGATGGCGGCCTGCAAGTCCGCGCGTGCTTGCTTCAATTGCCGGGCAGTTGTTTCGTCAGCGATGGTCGCCAGTATCTGCCCTTTCTTCACGTCCTTTCCGATCGCCCCGCGTCCGGCCGCGAAGGGCTCTGCCAACTGGATGAAGCCGGAATTTTGAGCGCGGACATGTGGGGAAAATGCCGGTTCGATGCGCACCGTGCCATACACGGCAGCGATGGCGGTTCCGCGCTGGACTTTGGCCACCTCCGCCACAGGCAGAAAGAAGTAGTAGGCCACTGCCAAAACGAGCACAAGCGCGGCTCCACCGACCCAGAGAACCCTTTTTGATTCCGGCAATTTCAATTGCAGGAACTAATGCACGTTTTGCGCGGTGTCCTCCGAAAATTGAAAGTAACGGCCGGTAACGCGGTCCCATTCTGCAACCGCGAGATTGTGTTGATAGGTGGCATCCAACAATCCGCTTCTGGTCTCCAGAAAGGCGTTTTGAGAAGCCCGGTATTCGAGTGGCGACGCCAGACCATTGGCCAGATTTTGCTGCACCATCTCTGCGCTTTCCTCCGCAGCCTCCGAGGCCGTGGCGAGTGATCTTTCACGGACCTCGGTTGTCTTAAGATAGTTCGCGATATGCGAGAGGTCGCGGGGGATATTCGCTTCCAGCTTCCGGCAGGTCAGTTCGTTTATCTCCCTTGCCGAACGCGCTCTCAGAACTGCGCCACCTACTTTGCCGTTATCGATGACGTGCCATGTATAGCCAGCCCTTTCAATGACTTCGGATGAAAGAAAGTCCTGTGTCTTGCTGGTTGAGCCTTCGCGGTGAATCCCCGAGACCGGAATGTAATTGCCTGTGATGTTTCCCACTATGGCGGGATAATAACCGGCCTCGATAATGCGCTGATCTGCATTGGCCGCACGCACGAATAAACGCGCGAGCTTGAGATCCGCCCTTCTCTGCAGGGCCGCCCCTGTTTCGGAGTCAAGATCGACGCGCATCGGGACAAACTGCAGCTCACCTTCGGGCTCGGGCAACGATGCCTTCGCAGGATCGATCGCCATCGCTTCGGCCAATTGCAATTGCGCGTCCAGATAGGCGCGATGCGCGCTTTCAATTTGCGGATCCAGTTCAGACGCCTGGACACTGGCGCTGGTGAACGCGCTCCGATCAGCCAACCCCGCTTCGTAACGGTTTTTTTGAGTAGCCACGTTCTCTTGCAGCCGTCGCCGTTGTTCGTCCCGGATGGATTCCAGCGAGCGATTGAAGAGGGCAGTGTAAAACGCCAGTCGCGCAGCGTGAAGCTGCTCCACGACGGCAACATTCAATTGCTGTTGTGCGATCAAAACTTCGATATCTCCACGCCACAGGGAGGGCGGTATGTCTGCGTTGAATAACGTCTGCGTGAGAAAGCCTCGTCCCAGGGCAAAGCCTTTTACTCCACTCTCACCGGCCCGGTGACCGGCCTGAACACCGGCCGGCACGCCCACTTCGAAGCGAGGCCAGACAATAGAGCGAAAAACGAGCCGCTGCCCGGTCGCTTGCTCGAGACCTGATTTCGCTTCCTGGATGGCCGGGTTTTTTTCAAGCGTGGTTTGCAGAACGATCTCTAGTGTGACCCCACCGGCTGGATGCGCCAAACAAGCCATCAAAATCGTGATGAAGAACCTTGGCGTTGCGAGATCCCACAAGCGCCGCCTCCTGCATTCTGGGGAGCACAGGCCGCTGGCCTGTAGTTCGCGGCAGCTTGCTGCGAACAGCTTGCCCCCCCTCGCGTGTTTACGTTGTATGGCATTCGCCCGGCCGCCGAATGCCGCAGGCCGGCGGCCTGTGCTCCCCAGAAATAGAAATCGCCGCTTCATCGCTGACTGAGCTTTTCCGGCGGGCGCGCCACATCGGCAGCTTGCGCTTCGCTATGGTTTTCGTTCCTGGCGTTCTTGATTTTTGATCCGAAATCGAGCGCTTCCGCAGGGCTGGCGCAGGCGTGTGCCAGACGGGCGAGAGCCACGTTGTGCAAATAAATTGCGCT
>VBQB01000092.1:6382-7854 GCA_005887855.1 Verrucomicrobiota bacterium
TTTTGTTTCCGCCTGGAGCACGCGTTCAGCTTGTTCGAGATCGAAAAAAGCACTGCGCACTTCCGAGGCAACGCCGCGCCGAGCCGCTGCCAGCGCCTGCACGCCTGCTTCGCGCCGGGCGCGGGTTGCCTGCATCCGCCCTCTGGTGGCAAACCCATCGAAGATATTCCACGTCGCGTTTATCCCCACCACATACCCATAATTAAATTCCTGACCGACTTCCGGATCGCGTTCGCTGTAAACCTCATACCCGGAAAAAGCCCGGACATGCGGGCGCGACGCGCTGCGGTCCAGGATATATTGCTGGTCTTCGATCTGGATATCCTTCTGCCGGGCTTTGATTACCGCCCGATTCGCATCGGCCCGAGCCAGGCATTCGTTCAGATCGGGATGGTTCGGCTCATATTGCAATTCTCCCGAAACCTCGAAGGGGGCCGCCTTGGCTCCGGGACCAGCGTCCGCGCCAAAGAGGTCGCCGAGTCGGAGGTAGGAATTTCTCAATTGTGTTTCCGCGTTGAAAAGTTCTGGCCGCTCATTGGCAAGGGCCACTTCAGCGCGCTGCACATTCAATTTGCCGACAATGCCGGCGCTGAAACTTTGCTGCTGGCTCTTGAGGTCCTCGTCCAGGACGCGCACCGAATCTTGACGCACCCGCACTTTCGCCCGATTAAGGAGAAGTTCGTTAAACGCGATCCGCACATCCATTGCCACCCGGCTGGCGATCTCCTGCAGCTCATAAGTCTGCTTCTGGATATCCAACCGCGCGATGGCCACCTGGCTCGTTACTGCTCCGCCAGTGTAAATGTTCTGTTCGACGCGCAGCGTTGCATTGTAATCTTCCTCCCGGAGTCGGGTCTCGCTCTGTTGCTGTCGTTTGTCGTACAATCCAGTCGAGCTGATCGAGGGGAGAAATCCCGAGCGCGCTTCAATGAAACCGCCGCGGGCTGCCTGCACTTTCTTGCGCGCGATCGCAATATCCGGGTTCTGAGCTTGAGCGGTGGCGACCGCTTCTTCGATAGTGTAGGTGGGCGCCGTGTGCGCTCGGCTGGCCACCGCAAAGGTGGCCAGGAATACAACGGCGCCGAGCTCCAAACGCATTTCGTCTATCTCCTTGCCAGGGCCTTCCTTGCAACAAGGATGCCCGTGGGCTTCATCCTTATATCAGTTCTTGCAAGATCGCGCGATCTCGGCCAAATTCGGCGCTTGCAATAGTTGGGGCCGCTACGGACGGGCATAATGCACCTTAATTGACGCGGCCTAATTTGTATCTTGCTCCGATTGATGCAATGCGAATAGCCTTTTAGCCTTATCAGCCTAGAAATGAGAAAAATAATAATCGCCATTGTCGGAGTTGGAAACTGCGCGAGCTCACTTGTTCAAGGAATAAATTTTTATCATGGCTCCTCGCCTAATGGATCAAGCGCTGGGTTGATGCATCGCCAGATCGGCTCATATCAGCCAGACGATATTGA
>VBQB01000404.1 GCA_005887855.1 Verrucomicrobiota bacterium
AATCGATGCCGTTGAGAGCGCTGCCGCGTACGGCGTCGCGCCGGCGTTCGTCGCAACAGAAATAGAGCGGCATGGTCGATTCGCTCATGCGGTTGCGACTCCTTTCGTGAACTCAGCGGTCTGCAGGGTTTGCGTTCGCCTGACGAGATAGCGGACCGAGACACGCAAAGTGGAATCCTCACTTGTCACATCCACCGCATCGACCCGGATCAAATCGCCGAGATATTGTTGGAGCGAACCCTGGACGAGGTACTGGGTAGTGGCAGCGAGCTCGCTGCTGTTTGGCGCAAAAACCAAACGAAGCAGGCCGCTGCCGAAATCGGGACGATTGACCCGTTCCCCCGGCGCGGTGAAAAGCAACTGCTCAATCAGGTCGCGGATGTGCGCGTCGTAATCGATCTCAGCAGTGCGGCCTCGCGCATCGAAGTGATATGGAAAATCAATGTTCATGTTGCGATGACGCGCGGTTGCGTGGTGATAACGAGCAGACCCTGACCGGTCGGAACGCAGACGGCCTGACTTGTTTGCGTGATGACCGGCATGCCTCCGGCGAGAACACGCGTCGCACCGACCACCCATTGCCCGCTCACACATGGCGGCGACGGAATGCTGGCCAGCGCGCAGCCGGCCACCACATACGGCGTGGCCAGCGTCACCACCGGTTGACCGCTCACCAATACCCGCGGAAACGGTGCGGTCGGTTGCGCCGGTCCCGCGTGCATGCAGGTGACAACAGCGCCAACGTGAACAATGGGTCCAGGCATGGTTTAAATGATCGTTAGGGCACTTGCATTGATGTCGGTCGATGGGCCAACCATGTTGATGATCGCGCCTTTGCCGTTGGAAATGATGATGCCGGTGTCGCTGACCGAGACCATTGCGCCCGTCGTGGTCTTGATCAGAATTCCGCCAGTCGGACCGGGCACGTCACTGATCGTCAGACTGTTTTGCAGCGGCGTTTGCAACGTGATCCCGGGAACACCGGGCGGAACGATGAGGGCGGCTGCCGGCACTTCCGCAGCGGTTCCGTAAAAACAGCCGGTCCAAATCGGATAATCGGGATCGCCGTGCTCGTATTCGATCCAGACGGCGGAACCGACAATAGGAACAGTGAAGACACCGTTTTGAATTCCCGCGACCTGAAAACAAGGCATACACCAGCTTGAGGGAATCAGGCCGGTGACATCCGGCACGATTGCCTGGATGCGACCCATCATCATCGGATCGATGTTGTTCAGGACCGTGCCGCGATATTTGCCGAAGAATTTTTTGTCGCTCATGCCGGGATTGTCGAAAAGGTGGAGATGAGACCGTTGCGTGTGAGGGTGAAATTTTGTTTGAACTCGCCGCGCTTGATCGTGCTGGTGACGCTCTTCACGTAGTAGAGGCCGTCGAAGGCTTCGCCGACTCCGCGCAGACCAACGAGACGCCGCGCCTTCAAGAGTTGGCCGTAGCGCACGACATTCAGAGTTCCGGTGGCAGTGACAGCTTCCGCCGAGCGCGCCGCTTTCGTTAGGCCAATGACGGCTGCGCGAATCGGAGAATAGTTCGCGGATTCGTTGATCGGCTCGATGTTGAGTGGAATCGGCGGGATCAACCCGAGCGGTGGATTGAGCGGTGTGATGTCCGGGATCGGGATCGGGATCGGAACGTGCGTTTGCTGATCATCCATGTTGATGCTGAGCGCTTTTTGCGGCTCGCCCACTTTGATCTCCGGTCCCCAATACGCCACGCTCATCCCCGGCTCCGGGCCGGGATCGACGTAAAAGACGTAGCCGACCTCGTCCGCGAGCGCACGGATGTACGCGAGATCTTTCCCGTTCTGGACTGGAATCCGATCTGTCGGGATCGGGATATCGATGAGGATGCTCGGGATAACCAGCGGGACGATGCCGAGGAAAGCGTATTTCAGCAGGATCAGCGCGACGCGCGCCTCCGGCGGCATGGCGGGAAACGGAAAACCGCTGAAGTCGATGTAGTCCATAACCCGGCTCAAATCTTCGCCGGTGACGGTAAGGACAGAGTGCGACGCGTCGGCGCCGGGACGAATTTCGTGATTTGTCATTACGCCGTCCATCAACACCTCGGCTTTCCCGTTGACGGTGACGATGATCAGCACCCTAACGAGTGGAATCGGGAACCCCCCGGAGAGAAGAAAAATTGTCTGGAGCGGCGAGCGATTGCTGAGCGTAAATTCGAGCTGGAATGCGCTCGTGCTATCGCTGTTCACAGTCACACTTAAAGAAGTCAGCGCGTCGAGCACTTCCTGCGGCACCGGCACTGGAACGACCGGCCCAATCATTAGTGTGAGATGAAATCCGCTATTCATTTTGTGGGCCGGGAATGTTCTCCGGCAGGGTGATGCGAATCCGGCGGCCGACTAGCTCGATCAGTTCGTCGGGTCGAATCGCGCCGTTGGCATCACACAGCCGCCAGAATTGTTCTGGATCGCCGAGATACTTGGCGGCGATGTGATCGAGTCGTTCGCCTTCGGTCACGGTGTGTTCCTGGAGGAGCGCGAAATTCTCCGGTGGCGGCACGAACCGACGCCGCAGGTACTTGACCTCAGTCCCGTCAGGCATGGTCATGCTGCCGAGCGGCGTTTTGTTGTAACGGCTGCTAGCTGGAAACGCCGGAGTGGCAGCGCCGGTTTGCTGAAGAAGGAATTGCAGTTGGTCGCTCATGAAATTCCTTTGATGCCGAGATTCGCGAACGAACCAGCCGGTGCGAGGCTGGCGAGCCGCTCTTTTTGCTGCTGATAAGTCATGTAGAGGCTGCCCGCTTTCGCATCGAACCCGACGTCGTTGACGCTGAGCACGCGCATGCCAAGGCTCACCTTGGCGCGGATAGGATTCAGATTTGAATCGAACGCTTCCTCGGTGATGCTGAAATCCGTCAGCCGCACCGGAATGATTCGGTTCTTACTCCAGATAAAGAGCGTTAGCGCCGACTCCATCGGGATGATCTCGAGCGTGCCCGATTTGGCCAGTGCGTTATTCGATTGCAACTGATCGCTTGTCGGGTAAACGATCGCTTCGAGCGCGGCGAGCTGCGGATGAATTCCAACATCGACCGCGTTCGCATTCTGGTCTGGAAATTCGAGCTGATCGGTCGCGTCGATCTCCGCCTCCAGCTTGATCGTCTCAACGGGCGGACCTTTCAGTCGCAAAATTTCCGAGCGATCACCGCCGCTACCTTCCGCGCTCACGCCTTGGATTTGGAGCGAGCGTGTGAGCGTGTCGGGATTGTATTGCAGAGTAATGATCCGCAGAACGGCTGAAGTGTCCGG
>VBQB01000405.1 GCA_005887855.1 Verrucomicrobiota bacterium
CAACTCAAAAGACTGCAGGTGTGCGAGTCCGCTTTGCCCCCTCTCCCACGGGCTATCTGCATGTCGGTGGCGCACGAACGGCCCTGTTTAACTGGCTTTTCGCGCGACGCCACGACGGCGTGATGATTCTGCGCATTGAGGACACGGATGCCGAGCGCAACAAGCCCGAACTGGTTCAGGGAATCATCGACGGCTTGAAATGGCTGGGTGTGAATTGGGATGAAGGGCCCTTCTACCAGTCGCAACGAACCGAAGTGTACCGGGCGGCGGCGAAGAAATGCCTTGCGAACGGCAATGCCTTCCTTTGCTACTGCCCCGCGGACAAATATGCCGGCGGCGATCACGCCGAGCCGGCTGAGGATGAAGAGCCGAAAGGCGGCGGGCCCCGCCGCGTCACGCGCTGTCCGTGCCGCGACGGCAAGCCCTCGACACCGGGCGCGAAGCCGGCGGTCCGCTTCAAGGTTCCCGCTGGTGGAACGACGAAATTTGCGGACGGCGCCGAGGAATTTGGCCAGTCGATGTACCAGCTCGGCGTCGTAGTCGACGACATCGACATGCGCGTCACGCACGTGATTCGCGGCGCGGATCATCTTTCGAATACGCCGAAGCAAGTGCTCCTGTACCAAGCGCTCGGCGCGACGCCTCCGGTCTTTGCGCACGTGCCGCTGATTCTTGGCGCGGACAAGTCGCGGCTTTCGAAGCGCCATGGCGCTACCGACGTGAACATGTATCGCGCGGAAGGTTTTTTGCCGGAAGCGTTTCGCAATTTTCTGGCGCTACTGGGCTGGTCGCCCGGCGGCGACGAAGAGTTCATTCGAACGAAGGATTTGATTGAGAAGTTCTCGCTGGAGGGCGTGAGCCGCACCAATGCCGTTTTCGGCCGGCCAAAACTCGAATGGTTCAATACACAGTACCTGCAGCGCCTTCCGATCGAGGATTTGCTGCCTGAAGTCGAAAACGAATTGAAGCGCAGCGGCTTGTGGAAGCCGGAATGGGCTGCCGGCGCCCCTCCGGGTCCGGATGGCCGCGATCACGCGTGGTTTGCGCACGCCGTGGACTTGCTGCGGCCACGCATTCGCCTGCTCCCGGATTTTTCCACGTGGTCACGCGCGTTTTTCAGCGATGAATTTCCGCGCGATCCTGCCGCGAAAGAAAAATTCTGGAAGGATCCGAAAGTGCCGGAACTTCTCGCCAAGCTCGCCGATGCGCTGGCAAATCTGAAAGAGTGGAACCATGACGGCTGCGATCAGGCCACGAGGGCAGTTGCCGAAGCGGGCGGCGTGAAAGCGGGACTGCTGATTAATGCGACGCGCGTCGCTATCGTCGGTCAAGCCGTCGCTCCGCCGCTTTTCGACACCATGATCGTGCTCGGCCAGCAGCGCGTCGTGCAGCGCCTTCGCGACGCGCTCAGCGAATTTGCCTCCGCCAAATCCGCGCCCTAGGAGGTCTCTTTGGTGCGCCGCGAACGCCGCGAATTTCTCCGGACAATCGGAGCCGCCGGTCTTTGCGCGTCGTTCCCTCTCGCTTCTTGGCAGGCCGAGACGCTGCAGCAGCGACTTGCCGCCGACCCATTGCGTCCGCAACTTCATTTGCTTCCCGCGCAAAACTGGATGAATGACCCCAACGGGCCCATTTATTGGAAAGGCCGATACCACATGTTTTTTCAATACAACCCTCACGCCGCGGTTTGGGGAGATATGCACTGGGCCCACGCCGTCAGCCCAGACATGATTCATTGGCGCCATCATGTCTGGGCTGACGGCGTGCGGCTGTTTTACCGGCAGCGCCGTCAATCACCGCGGCACAGCTACGGTTATTTACACCGGTGTTAAAGCGGCCACGTCCGACCGTGCCACGCTTCGAGACGGCGCCCACAATTTCCGCGAAGTGCAGTGCCTCGCTACCTCTTCCGATCCCGAACTTCGCACGTGGAGAAAACGGGAGCGACCCATTCTCCAGCCTCCGGAAGACCCGCTCCTCACCGGCTTTCGCGATCCTTTCCTTTGGCAGGATGGACCACACTGGTATCTCGGCGTCGGTTCGGGCCAGCGCAGCCAGGGTGGCCGCGTCCTTCTCTATCGCTCTCTCAATTTACGCGACTGGGAGTATCTCCATCCCCTCGCTTCTGGAGATTGGACCGGACGTGATTCTGTTAATCCCGTGGACTCTGGTGAAATGTGGGAGTGCCCCGACTTTTTTCCTCTCGGCGGAAAACACGTCCTGCTCTACGCCACGGCAGGACAAGTTGTCTGGGAAACTGGCGAGCTCGATCCTAAGGAACTCGTGTTCCACCCGCAGAAGCGCGGGGTTCTCGATCACGGTGCCTATTACGCACAAAAAACGCAGCTCGACGCAAAAGGGAACCGCATCCTCTGGGGCTGGATTCCGGAAACTCGCCCGGAGGCCGAATTCAGCGCCGCCGGGTGGGCAGGTTGCATGGCTCTGCCCCGGGTTCTCTCTCTCGGCGCCGACGGCAGCCTGGCAATGCTCTTCGCCCCGGAAATTCGGTCGCTCCGTGCGAAGTCCTGCTTTATCCCGCCGTTCGAAAGCCACGTGCCGTCCGCCTTGGTTATTCGCGCGCTTCAGGACGTCCGAATCCAAAACCTCTCAGGCGAATTCCGCTTGAATACCAAATACCCCCGCTCTAGTGTCACCCTTCAGGACCGCAGCGGTCCCTGGTGGTCCGCGACTCTCGAACCCAAGGACACTTCCACGGCGAAACTATCCGTGAATGGAAAAACCGTCGACGTGCCCATTGTGCACCAGCAAGAATTCAGCGTTCACTTGCTTCTGGACGCCTCCGTGGTCGAGCTGATCTGTAACGGCAAGCACGCTTTCACGACGCGCATCTACCGCAAGCCCGACGGCCCTCTCAGAATCTCCCTGAGCGATTCCGACTTGGCTCAGCTCGATGGTCTCGAAGCCTGGCAACTGCGCCCTATCTCTCCCGACCGCCTCACTTCGTAGGAAGCGCGGCAATTTGAATCGCATCGAAAAAAAAACGCGGGGCGAATTGCCCCGCGCTCCTGGTTTCTGCATGCCGGCGCGTTCAGTTGCACCTTAGTAGCGCCACGGATGAGCATGACGCCATTCCCAATACTCGAGCTGCTCGTGTTCATTGAGATCCGTCCACTCCCGGTAGGGCTTGCGGCACTCGGCCCAATACTCTTGGTAGGCGCGGGTTTCGCTGGGATCCCAACGATGATAATCGTGGTATCGAGTGTCATAGTATCGTACACGAGCCGCGCAACCTGAACCGATCACGGAAAAGATCATTGCCGCGGCAAGCAAAAGTGGTTTCATCCATCGTATTCGCTGCATTTGCAATGCTCCTTTTTTCGAGCCCCGAACGGGGCTGAGCTTCAGCGGGCAGTGCAACGTGCGTTCCCGGCTCGTTTCTTCACAATGAGATAAACCCGAAAACGGGACAAAAGGCGCAAAGAAAGTTATTCATTCGAGATTTCTGGAGAGGAAGTACTAGGAAATAGTCAGGGCCCGGGAACTCGTGAAAA
>VBQB01000406.1 GCA_005887855.1 Verrucomicrobiota bacterium
AGGTTAATGATCAGGACAACAACCGCAATCACGAGCAGCAGATGGATCAAAGCGCCGCCAACATGGCCAATGAAGCCGAGAAGCCAGAGCACGAGTAGGATTACAATTATCGTCCACAGCATAGGTTCGCCTTTTTACATGCTCTCAATTTCCATTCGGAGTTCCTCTTTTGATTTGCCGAGTCTCTTTTGGAGACGGCCAAGAAGCTCGTCCTCCTTTCCCTCGGCAAATGCAAGGTCGTCATCGGTCAATTGACCGTACTTTTGTTTGAGTTTGCCTTTCACTTCGTTCCAATTGCCCTTGAACTGTAGATTCGTCATAACATACAAATTTTCGTTTATCAGACGAAGATTGGTTGTATTGACAGCCCTGCTAAGCGTCGATCGTATAAGTTCGCGGAAACGTTGAAACCGTTGTACTAAATCGTGTGCCCCGACTTCTTTAACAAAGTAGTTCAATGCCTGGTAGAGAAGAGGAATGGTGCTATGCGGTCTGTGCTTTCATTTTTGAAACGTGAGAGCTTGATTGATGATTAGCGCGACGGCGCTGAAAGCGAGCCAATGCAGAGCCCATTCCGTCCAGTTAAGGTTCAGACCTCCGCACCAGAGAATCAAGCAAACCAGCGCGCTTGCAGAAAGAGAGAAACAGAAGATGCAGCTGAGCCACTCCTTAGCCGAGCCGCGCCCGCCTGGCATTGCGTTACGAAGCCGCTCAAAAACAGCAAACGGACCATGCTCCTTCGCAATCAGATGGCTCAGCCTGAAGGTCGCCAGTGATCCTAGGACAAAGATAAACCAGCGCACGGCTCGTAACGGTTATTTGGCTGCCTTAATGTTCACTACGGACATACGCAGCGTTTTGGTTAATCGAATTGGACCCGCCGATCCTCCTTACGCAGCACCCCCGGTTTTGATGAAGCTGATGTCACCACTGCGTTCGACGCGCGCAACTTTTATTTTCGACAGATCGTCAGTTTTTGCGTTAAGGCGCATATCTTCCTCGAGGTCGTGTTCAGAAATATGATTTTGGCGCATGTTTTTGCGCTCCAGCCTGCCATTCTGCACGAGCATCGCTGGTTTTCCTTTAATCAGAATTCCAAAACGATGTGAATAGTACGCGGCCGCGCCGAGAAGCCGATGAAGTATCACGAGAACGAAGCCGGCGCCGAGAGTTGGAAAAAAAGCAGCTGAGCCATTAATCAAGAGACCGTTTGCTGCTTAGCCGCATCATTACCAAAGTCGCCGCGAAGACGATTACTCCGCGCAACGAAACTTGCAGGAACGTTAACTCTTTGCTTTCCACGCCCAAACCAAGCAACTCTCCGAAAGAATTCCAGAATGCGTTCATGTCTAAGATTCTATCGCCGAGAAAAACCCTCACGCGTGTATGTGAGCCTTCTGAGAACTAAATTAAATCCAACTGGCGCGTGAAATTCGTTCTTATATCGAGAAGCTTAAAGAAATCCAGAAGCTAAATTGGAGGTAATGCATGGCACGCGGAAGCAAAAAGAAATACACATCGAAGCAAAAACGAAAGGCGTCGAAGATTGAAAGTGGTTACAAGAAGCGGGGCGTCAGCAGCAAAGAGGCGGAACGCCGCGCCTGGGCAACCGTGAATAAATCCGACAAGGGCGGACGGAAAAAAGGTGGAGGGGGTCGCGGGAAAAAGCGAAGCAAATCGAGTTCGCGCAAAGGCGGAAGGAAAGGCGGCCGGAAATAAAAGGGCCGAGAAAAGGTTTGCCATTCCGCGCAGTTTATGCGCGTGCCTTATTTTCAATTTTCTGTGATAATGACCTATTGTGGAAAGCCGATCCAAAATAAATAATTTTTGTCGATATTAGCCATTCACGATCGTACCACCGTTCGGATGCAGAATCTGGCCACTCATGTAGGAAGAATCGTCAGACGCAAGAAAGACGAAACTCGGTGCGATTTCCTCCGGTTGGCCGGGCCGGCCGAGGGGCACATCCGAACCGAAGACCTCAACTTCTTCCGCAGGAAAGGTGGATGGAATGAGCGGCGTCCAAATTGGACCGGGCGCGACGCCGTTCACCCGAATACCTTTGTCAGCAAGCGCTTGCGAGAGAGAACGCGTGAACGCGACAATCGCGCCTTTACTTGACGAATAATCGAGCAAGTGTGCGCTGCCTTTGTAAGCAGTGACTGAAGTCGTATTGATGATGGCGGCGCCTTTTTTTAAATGGTTCAGCGCCGCTTTGATCACGAAGAACATCGCGAAGATGTTCGTGCGAAATGTCCGCTCGAGCTGTTTTTCAGTGATTTTCTCGATTGATTCCTGTGGGTGCTGCTCGGCAGCGTTATTGACCACGATATCGATCTTGCCGAATTTGTTCATCGTTTGCTCGACAGCTTTTCGACAAAACTCCTCATCGCCGACATCGCCCGCGATCAACAAACATTTGCGCCCGTGTTCTTCCACCAGGCGCTTGGTCTCACTCGCGTCCTTGTGTTCTTCGAGATAGGCGACCGCAATGTGCGCAGCCTCTTTCGCAAAGGCAATCGCGACGGCGCGGCCGATCCCGCTGTCGCCGCCCGTGATAAACGCGACCTTGTTTCGCAACTTTCCGCTGCCGTGATGCTTTTCGTCCTCGGCTCTCGGGCGCGGCTTCATCTTGTGCTCGCGGCCAGGTTGCCGGTCTTGATGTTGGGGTGGCTGAAGTTTCTTGTCCCTCGGCATAAAGAGCTTTCGCAGGTGACGTATTTTCTGGATGCGGTGTCGCGAAATCGAAAAGGGTTAGTTAGCTGCTACTTGAATTGAATCGGTCCGCCGTTCGAAACGGTTTCAAAATAGCAACTCACTTTCGAGTGAAACAAA
>VBQB01000408.1 GCA_005887855.1 Verrucomicrobiota bacterium
GATGGGTGTATTCCACGAGGGGACGGTAGAAATTCGGCAACCGGGATGCCTCGAGCCCATAGGCAATCACACGCGTCTCGTCAATTTCGAAAGCCGTTGGGAAGATGCCTTCCCACGGGCGGAAACCGAAATTGATCCCGTACTGGTCGAAGCCGTGAATGAATTCGATCGTATCTTGACCGGTATTGGCGAGATATTTGATCCAGCGAAGCCCATTAGCATTTCCTTGGCTATTACCATTCCCTTGCCCGTTGTTATTCCCTTGCCCGTTACCATTGACTAGTGGCTTGTAACAACCATTTATAGACTATAATGGTGTTCATGCCGAACACCCTCACGCTTACCCAATCGGAAGTTAGGGAGCTCACCAAGCAGGCGGCCAGTCGCCGCGGGCGCGCAGAGGATGCGCGGCGTGCACGGCTGGTGTTGCTGTTGGCTGAGGGCCATACCTGGGATGACATTTGCGATCGCTTGCCGTGCAGTCGCGGTTTCATCGACAGTTGGAGCAAGCGCTTTGCCGCAGAGCGGGTTGCCGGGCTGTATAGCCGGCACCGCGGCCAAACGGCGAGTGTGCTCACGCCACGTTTGGAAGCGCGCATTCTGGATTGGACGTTGAAGCGGAAGCCGACCGATGGTTCGACCCAGTGGAGCACGCGCAAGCTCGGTCAGGCGCTGGGTATCTCGCACATGATGGTGTCGCGGGTATGGGCCAAGCATGGATTGCAGCCGCATCGCCTGGAACGCTATCTCAGCTCGAACGATCCGGAGTTTGAAACCAAGGCGGCGGACGTGATCGGGTTGTATTTGAACCCTCCCGCGCACGCGGCGGTGTTCTCGGTCGACGAGAAGACGGCTATTCAAGCCCTGGATCGACTTGATCCGGTGCTGCCGTTGTCGCCAGGACGCGCCGAACGCCATGGCTTCGAGTATTACCGGCATGGCACGCTCTCGTTGTACGCAGCCTTCAATACCAAGACCGGCGAAGTGTTCGGCAAGACTGCCACGCGACATACGTCGGCCGAATTCGTCGCGTTCCTGACGGACATCGCGGTCAACCAGCCGAAAGGCAAGGAGATTCACGTAATCGCCGACAATCTCTCCGCGCACAAGACGAAGCGCGTCGATGCCTTCCTGGTCGAGCACTCGAACGTTCATCTCCACTTCACCCCTACATACTCGTCATGGCTCAACCAAGTCGAATTGTGGTTCGCCAAGATCGAGCGCGACGTGATCGCCCGCGGCGTGTTCAGATCGGTGCCGGACCTTAAACGAAAACTCATGCGCTATATCCGCAAATACAACGAGCAACCGAAGCCGGTGAAATGGAAATACTTCGATCCATCGCGCCGAATTAGTTCGGAATCAGTTGTTACAGTCCATAGGTTTTATAGGGCAGCAGGCCGCCCAATTCGAAAGTGGGCACATACTTACAATGCCACTCCTGAATCTATTGGTAATCAGCGAACGGAACTGGATGGCCCCACTACGCCGGCGGAATTCGGAGCGCCAGCTCTCGGCCGGGAACCTGGGTCGGTACAGAATTTGCGTGCGACACATGAGTATCATGCGAACCCCGACGCTAAGCGCCTGATGCGCCGTGAGAGCGCCCGCAGTGAGCGGCCCGGAAGAATGGGCTGATCGGGGTGGGAGGACAAATATGATCCGATACGGCTTCAATATCCGAACGCGAACCGGCCAGCGGGTCGACAACATATGCATCATGGCGGGCAACCAGGCCGACGCCGAACGCCGGTTGCGCCAGATGTATCACCACTGCGAAATCATCCATTGCCAGAGCGAGCCCGTGAGCCTCCGCAACGACCCGCTCGATCTCGAGCACTAGCTCGTCGACCAGCTCTTGATAATCGCGCGCGCCGCGGCTTTGCGGCGCGTGGCGGAATACGTCGAGGTGATGCGCCGGGCTCTCGGCGAGGCTCACGTTTTCAGCGATCCGGGTCGCGCAGATTTCCTCCGCCCGGAACGCCATGGCCATCAAATCGGCAACCTCAGAGCTCATTTTGCGCCGTGCATCGAAGCGCGTGAGCACGTATCGCCGGGGCAGCCGGCGCTTGAATACGGGTTCCAGCGCATGCAGCGCGCGCTCGACCTGCTGGGCCCCCTGCAACGCCAGATAGTCGGCCGACACCGGTATGAGCAGTAGGTCGCAGGCAAAAATCGCGTTCAGGGACAAGACTCCGAGGAGCGGGCAGGTGTCGATTACCACCGGGCCCGGCGCCTGATCCGGCTGCCTCAGCGCTACACGCAAACGCGTGATTACGTTGACGCCCTTGCCGAGCAGCGTGTCGAGCTTGGTCAGCTCGAGATGCGCGGGGCAGA
>VBQB01000409.1:0-1913 GCA_005887855.1 Verrucomicrobiota bacterium
CTACCCAATCCTGCGGCGCGCTTCGGCGAGATAGGTTTGGTCAATTTCGAAGCCGATAAATTTTTTAACACCGCAGCGCTGCGCGGCAATGGCCGAATTTCCGATCCCAAGAAATGGATCGAGCATCGTCTGCACGCGGGACAGGCCGTGCAGCTTGATGCACCATTCCGCTAATTGCACCGGGAACGTCGCCGGATGCGGTCGCTCCTTCGCACGGCTCTGAATGGTTTCGTAAGGAATGAACCAGGTATTTCCTCTGCATCGGAGATCGCTTCCGCGCGTATGCGACCAGCGAGATATATTGCTTTTGTCCTGATACGGAACGCCGAGCGCGAGCCGGTCCATTTCAACGCGACCCGTCTTCGTGAAGTGAAAAATATATTCGTGGCAATCGTTTAGAAATCGCTTCGAGCTGATCGGCTTGAAATGTCCAAACGACCGAATGTCACTTGCCCGATCCTCGATCGTAATCGATTTGATCCAGTGAATTGTGTTCTGCAAAACAAACAGATCGCGCAGTTCGATTACGATTTCGTACGGCAGCATCGGATTCGACGGCGCCGCGCCGATGTTGAGAAAAAATGAGCCGTTCGATTTTAAGATTCTCCGAACTTCCGCAGCCCATTCTCGACACCAGCCTAGGTACGATTGTCGATCTTGCCGGTCGGAAAATTTACCGTAGCGAACGCCGAGATTGTAAGGCGGCGACGTCACGACAAGATCGACATGTTCATTCGGAAGCTGCGACATTCCTTTGACGCAATCCCGTCGGCGAAGATCGAACTTGGTCATCGAAACGAACTTTGTCGTAAGAAACCACAGTCGTACAGCACAAAACTGCCATCGGAACATAGACTTCCAGTCTGTGCGGCCAGCGGAGTTGCACTCCGCTGAATCATCATCCAGCGGGCAGAATGTCAGCTGGCCGCACAGGACAAAGCCCTGTGTTCCGCCTGTGTTACTGAATTCGCGGGCGCAGATAAATTCGTTTATTGTTTCCCAATGGCGGACAAACCCTCGAAACTGAAAATTGCCGATCGCGAATTCACTTCGCGGTTGATCGTCGGCACGGGGAAATTTGCATCGAACGAACTGATGCGCGACGCGCTGATTGCGAGCGGGACCGAGCTGGTGACGGTCGCATTGCGGCGCGCCGATCTTTCCGGCAAAGGCGATCCGTTTGCGAACATTCTCGATTTCATCGATCCGAAACGTTTTCTTCTGTTGCCGAACACGAGCGGCGCGCGCAATGCGACCGAGGCGGTGCGCTTGGCGCGGCTGGCCGCAAGCGCAGGTTTGCCGACGTGGATCAAGCTCGAGATCCATCCCGATCCGCGCTATTTGCTTCCTGATCCGGTTGAGACTTTGGCGGCCGCGGAAATTCTGGTGAGGGAGGGGTTCACGGTCCTTCCCTACATCAATGCCGATCCGGTGCTGGCGAAGCGATTGCAGGACGTGGGCACCGCCACAGTGATGCCACTCGGTTCGCCAATTGGGAGTAACCGCGGGATCGAAACGCGCCCGCAGATCGAGATCATTATCGAACAGGCGACAGTGCCGGTGGTGGTCGATGCCGGACTCGGCGCGCCAAGTCAGGCGGCGGAAGCGATGGAGATGGGCGCCGATGCCGTGCTCGTCAACACCGCCATCGCAATCGCTTCCGATCCTGTTCGCATGGCCAAAGCATTTAAAAAAGCGATTGAAGCAGGACGCGAAGCGCGCGAAATCGGACTGGCCGAAAAATTGGGCCTCGCAGCAGCGACCAGTCCGTTGACCGGCTTTTTGTCTTAACAGCGACTACCGAAACCGAGCGTCAAGACGATTTTCGATCTACTATCTGCTTAGTTTCTTGCTGGGTAGCCGTTAGCAGCGTCGCCGGATTAGACCTTGGGTTGGCTCGCCGAGATTGATCG
>VBQB01000409.1:1979-3176 GCA_005887855.1 Verrucomicrobiota bacterium
TACGCTTAACTCCGGGAAAGTCGAAAGCAAGCGCTAAATTGATGATGGCAACAAACAAAGCAGCTCCGCTGGATATCGCAAAGATCCAAGCAAAATTTAATCCAGTGCGCATGACAGCGAAGCACCAGAGCGCAAGAAAATACAAGTTTGCGACAACGAATCCAACCGCTGTCAACAGACGAATCATATCAAACTGCGTGTACACGGTCTAACTAAGGATTAGACTGCGTTTCGCAGTCTATTTCACGCATCCTAATCTCTGCGGGAAATGCGGAAAATTCATCGGCGTTCAGCAACTGAAGAGGCCAGAATAGGTGCTGCCATGCGAGGGGTAATCAACTTTCGTCCGTCAGCCGGCATTGAATGAACCACTCGACCGTAGCGGAAAGCGTATGCGCTCCTGATTCGTCGTGAAGCTCCACCGTGATCGGAATAAGAGAACGCCCCTTCGATGCAAGCTCGGCGTCGAGCTGTGCAAGGGATTCCGGTGTGGCGCTCGCGATGGATGTGACCGCGCCGTTAGCGGGCTTACGAAACTTCGCTTCGAGGCGACGCACGACCGGAACGATGCCATCTGTCGAACCGAAATGTCTGAGCAGAAATTCCCCGCTCGACGCTTCAGCGAGTGCCAGTTGAGCGCTCGCGTGAACCGTGCCGAGATGATTGAGATACTGTTCGCCGGATGGCAGCCGCAGTAATTGTGACGGCTCAGTAGAGATCTGAATGCCAAGAAAGCTGTTAAACGGAAGCTCGGTCACGCTGGTCTTCACATGCGGATTATATCTAAGGAGAACATGGGTTAGGTGAGTTGGGTATGCGACATGATTACGACATCGGTGTCTCGACGAGCGGTTAGCCGCAGGATTGGTTAGACGTTGTGGTGGAGTTCACGAAAAATCGCTTGAACAGTTTCGGTGTAGTCGCTGGAAAGCGGATGATGGAATGTGCGCCGAGCCCAATCCAGCAACCGTGGACCTGAAATCTCGTGATCTGCTGGATTTGCGGTGGCATACTGCGACAGAAGCCACGTCGACCGGGGAAAAAGATGAAAATGAACAGAGCGCGTCTCCTCGGCGAAGAGGGCGCAATACACACGCTCTGGACGAATAACAACTTCGATTGCTCGAGTGACTGCCGCGAGCGTAGGTCCCAAAGAGGCGAGCGCGTCACGCTGCAAATCCGAAAGCGACGCGGCAG
>VBQB01000093.1 GCA_005887855.1 Verrucomicrobiota bacterium
CCCTGCCTCCTCGATCCCGCGGCCGACACGGCCGCCACTACAGTTCAGACGATCGTTTGACAACTCTCCCAACCTCTCTATAGAAAGGCCGGCTCGGCATAACGAGTCCTTGTCAGAAGTCCGCGCGTCCCAAAAGCTAGCGCGCCGGGGCTGTTCCGAATCCGAAGTTAACGCTGCATTCCTGTGGCTTTCGGCATCGAGAATGGCTTGCTCCACCCGAGACTCGACAACATCGGAGCAACCCCAAAACACCATGAAGCTATTTTACACAGTCATATTTTTCTCATTGCTGGCATCGGCCGCTTTCGCGCGCGAGGAATCGATCCTGGCGCGCGTCACCAGTTACTGGGCAGGTGAGGGCCCTAAATACGCCAGTACCGGCCGACGACTATGCGCCGGGCATTGCGCCGTCGATCCCAAGCGAATTCCGTACGGCAGTAAAGTTGTCTTCCCTGATCGCGCCTGCACCGCGGTCGACACCGGACCGGCGGTAATTAGTCGCAAAGCCGCTCGTCTATGCGGACGAACTGCGAGCCAACTCAAGGCCATCGTGGTCGACCGATTTTTTGAAACAAAACGACAAGCGATGGCGTGGACAAACGCGCATCCGCACTTTATGACCCTTCAAATTGTTTGGCCCGGATCTCACACAGAAACATCCGAGCTATGATTAATTGGAAATAAAGATCGGATGGCTTCTACCAGCGCGAGAGGCGTTTACGACTGAGATCACGATGCGTTGCTAGACAAGCAAGCAAACGACTGTAGATAGATACGGATGAAAACGATCAACGCGCCAATTGGCGCCGTCCGCCGCGGCGGACAGGCTGCATAAAGGCTCGCTCGATCTCGCCAAGTTGGAGCCCGCAATTCGCGGCACCCCAGTGGTCGAATCTCACCACGCGCGGGTTTTTGCGCCGGTCCTCTCGAACCGCATTCGGGAACAACTCTTAACAACCAAAAATTTATGAAACCAACATCTCAAATCAGTCCCAACCAGCACGTTTCCCGGAGTTTTCCGTTAACGGATTATTCTTTCCAAACGACCGCCGATGCCGAGTCGAGTTCCTCTGCCGTTCTTCCGGCAACGAAGTCGCCCGCCTTTCACAAATTAAGCAGTGAATTCTTCGGCGCAGAAACAAGCCGGAATTATATCGCCGAGCTTTTGTACTTCATTCTGATCACTGGAATCTCAGCCTGGCCAATTATTTCGGCCATCATTGCAGTGAGCAGGCGGGGAATTGGAAGCCTAACTTCCGATCGATGAAAAATTACAACTTCGCGTAAACGCCGAGCAGAGGACGGGGCGATGGCGTTTTCGAACGGAAGTCGCTGACGAATCCGTCCCGGGTGCGGATCTCGACATGGCCGGCGGCGCGGTTGGCGCCGTATACGAGCACCGAACCGACCGGCGCGGCGAATGGATCGCTCACCGATAATCGCTTGAACCCGTAATTACTGACGAGGTCCTGTGCGGCCTCTTTCGCGAGTTCGCTCTTCGGGCGCGAATCGATGACGCCGGAAGCGAGCAATGCTTCTTTGACATAATGCCAGCACCTCGAGCGCGAATGCGCATGCGCGCGTTCCTGCGCGATCGTCGCCGCTTGCATCAGCTTGCGATCGAGGTGCCGATCGATCTTGGCAAACGGGTAAACGATCTGCTTCGGATAATACTGCGCGATGACGGGGGCTGATTCCTTTTTGCCCTCCGGCGTTTTGAAGCTGAAATGGAAAGCAGGCCGTGTCGGCGTGCTTGTGCTTTGTTGATCCATTGGTCGCACCGGCTCTGCCGCAAACGCTCGCACCGACTCTTTAGCGATTGCTTGCACCGGCTTTTTCGTCATCACCTGTGCCGATTTTTTCGTGATCACTGGCGCCGGTTCTTTCGTGGCAGCTTGCGCAATATTCTTTTTGGTCTTCTGCTCGGGACTCTTTTCTTTGGTGATCATGTGTGCCGGTTCTTTTGTGATCACTTGCACCGCATCTGTTTTGGTCTCCTGCTTGAGACTTTTTTCTTTCGCGATCACCTGTGCCGATTTCTTTGTGATCACTGGCACCGGTTCTTTCGTGGTAGCTTGCGCAATATCCTTTTTGGTCTTCTGCTCGGGACTCTTTTCTTTCGTGATCACTTGCACAATATCCTTCTTCGTCTCCTGCTCGGGACTCGTAAGATGCAATTCTGAAGGGGCCAGCGCTTGCGCGTGCGCGCCGGTGCTGGAAATGACGAAAAGCGACGTAGTTGCTAATGCTAAGTAGGTCAGTCCCCGCACGGAGGCGAGGTATGCCGGGAATTGGAAGGTAGGGCAAGCATTTTTTTCTTATTTTTAACAGATTTAGCAGAAAAAATCCCCTGCCAAAAAGTATAGGCGATACACGGACGAGGGTGAAATACAGCCGCGGAAACGCGTCGTTTATCGTCTCACTAGGTTAACCCGCGCGCGTGTGCCCGCGACGTAGTTAGTCGTAGGGAGGATAGTCCGGCGTAGACGGAGGCGGCGGCGAGAAGACGTCGTCGCGTTCCATGAAGGGGCGGTGATACCGGCGTGGCACGAATTGGTCTTCGCCATCAGATCGTGGCGTTACGAGCACAATGCGGCCTGATGGCAAACGAAGAATCATTCTTCCATCAGGCGTGGTGCCAACAAACTGCGTGCGCATCGAGCCGCGCCGAAGGCGTGGCTGCCCGTAAGATGAATTTTGAGCGACGCGCGCGCGTTTCGATGTCGAAGCAACGCGTTTCTTTTTGCTGCGCGAACTTGACTGACTGACCGTAGCGGGCTGCGGCGTCGCGCTCGCCTGTGCCGATGAGTTATCCTGGCCTTGAGCAGAATTTTCTGGTGCAGTCGACTGATCGTGGGAAGCCTCCGATGGTGGCGCAGATCCGGAGACTCCCGCGGCCGACGCAATTTGTGTGGAAGTGTCCACGTTTGGACTCGCCGCGTTGACAGCAGTCGGAGCCGCTGCAACCTGCGCATTAGATGTTTGTGCCTCCTGAATATTTGGCGATGGATTTTGATTTGAATCCGTCAGCGCCGGCGATGCGTTCGTTATCGGCTGATTCGCGATAATCGGCGCACTTGTCGCTTTTGCTGGCACAGATGATTCGTCGGGCACACCGACCGGGACGCCAATCTTATCCGTTGCGGTCGTCCGGTGCCAAAATGGTATGAGATCCGGTAATAGAAATGCGCTGACCACGGCCGCTGTCAGGAGCAGAGCGGCGAATGCGAGCACACCAAACCACACTTGCGCCAGCGGGCTTCTTTGTGTTCGCGATTCTCCCGGAATAACCGCCGCCAAAGGAATTCCGAACTTGTAACCGAATGCCTGCCGCCGTTCGATTCTAAGGAGGCATTCGCGAATCGTTTCCGCAAGTGCGACTGGATCCTGCGGACGTTCATCGGGATTGTTACGCAACATGTGGGCAAGCAAATTCCGTAAGGCTTTTGGAAAAGGGCGAAGCTGCTTCCGGCCAACTTTTGCCAAAGGCGCGGCCCCGCTGAGCAGGAAGTACATTGTCGCGCCGAGTGAATAAATCTCTGACCGGAAATCGGCCGTCCCATGCTGCAATTGCTCAGGACTGGCAAACTGCGGCGCTACTGAAAAATCTACTTCGCCTTCGTCGTCTTCATGGGACTCGAGCTCGCCTTGGGACGAGTCCATCCGACTGACGGACTTGAGCCCGGCCAGGCCGAAGTTCGTTAGCTTAACGAAGGGCCAACCACCTTCGGCCGTCGTGCCTGGGACGATCATTAGGTTGGACGGCTGAATTGCGCGGTGCGTAAGCCTGTGAGAACTGGCGGCAGACAGCGCCTCGACTACTTGCAGGGCAACGCGCAAAACGGCGTCAGCCGGCATCGGACCGTGCTCGTCGACCCACGAATTGAGCGCCTCACCCTCGACGTACTCCGAGACATAGACCAAATCTCCGTCTTCGCGTCCGAAATCAACAACCTTGGCGATGTTGACGTGATTGAGTTTCTGGGCGGCGCTTGCTTCGGCCTCGACCCGCTCCTGTGTGGCGGGATCGATGCTTGCGATCGGGACGAGCTTCAGTGCAACCGATTCACCAAACCGGTCATCCACGGCTTTGTAGGTAATGACTGTACCGGTCCGGCTGAGTTCTTGGGGCGCACCATCGTGTTTAACGCAGATGCGGTAGTGCTCAAGGAAAGTTGTCCGTTTCATAACCGTGCCGTGACCCGCAGCTTAACAGTCAGCCCACCGCGCTATCATTCAACCGCGATTTTTGGAACGAGTTGCTCATGCCGTTGTGGCGGAGCGCACAAAACTGCCTGAACTGGCTGCCCCGTTACTTTTCAAAATCTCGTGGACTCGTCCTTCCAAGATCACTAGAGGTCATCGCGCCTTGCACAAGACGCTCAACTTCAAAACCTAGAAAAATCTGGATTCCGGTGAGCTTGACAGGATTGACAGTTTGGATGGATGGTGGCCGCCGGAAAATTGGGTTCAGGATTCCTAAATTACTCGGCTGGGAGCAATCGATGGAGCAATCGCGGTCCGTTAAAAATTTGATCGATTTCGTCGTGGAGTCCGTCCAAAGCGCATGCGCGGACGACACGCCGTTTCACCATTTAAAACTCGACCGCGTGTTCCCCGACGATTTTTATATGGCGATCCTGCAAGCGATGCCGGTGGCAAGCGACTACCGAGCGATGTCCGGCAAAAGTAAAGTAGGAAGCAGCAGACCTGATGGAAAACCGACCCGCACCAAGATCGATCTTTTCCCCGAGTACAGCCGCCACTTTTCGTCGGGAAAACGCGCGGTCTGGGACGTGGTAGGCCGCGTCCTTCGTTCCAAGGAGTTGGAGACGGTTTTCGTGCGGCGACTCGCGCCTGGCTTGGAACGCCGTTTCGGTAGGAATTTTGCGAAGGTGCGAATGTATCCGGTACCGATCCTGACCCGTGACATTCCGGGATATCGCATCTTCAAACATACCGACAGCCTCTGGAAGGGTATTACGGTTCAGCTCTACTTGCCGCCGGACAACTCGACAACCCATATTGGCACTATCTTTCACGAGGTTCTCCCGGATGGCAAAAAGCCGAAGAAGACGCAAATGCCATTCTCGCCCAATAGCGGCTACGCCTTCGCAGTTGGAAATGATACCTGGCATTCGGCCGATCCGGTGGGCCCGGAAGTAAAGACACGGGACAGCATTTTGCTCACTTATTTCGTCGACGCCGGGACATGGAGATTTCTGCGCAATCGCGGCCGGCGAATCCTAAATCTTGTGCTTAATGAGATGCGCAATTTGAAGCGCAGACGCTACGTTTCGGGTGGCTAGCTATCACGTAAAGCCGCGTGAGGTCGAAGGCCTTATACGCGGCTACCCCGCTTGGATTCGAACCAAGAATAACGCCTCCAAAGGGCGCTGTGTTACCGTTACACCACGGGGTATCTCGATTGGCGATTTTAGATTGGCGATTTTGGATTAAAGCGCAATCCGCAAAATCCGGACGTGGCAACTCGGGAGCCCGCGTTGATTGGGCGGGCGTTGGCTGTATCGGTTAGAAGAAGCGCCAAATGACGGTTCGCAAATCTCGGGGACGAGCGTATATTTAGCGTTCGCCCTTATGAAGGAATTGAGTGTAGAGAAACTGCGTGTGTCAATCGCCGATCAGGAGATCGTCCGCGGACTAAGTCTCCGGGTTCCGCGAGGGGAAGTGCACGCACTAATGGGTCCGAATGGCTCGGGAAAAAGCACCCTTGCCAAGGTCTTGGCCGGTCATCCTGATTATCAAGTCATCGGCGGCAAAGTGATGATGGATGGCGAAAATCTTCTCGAGCTCGAGCCGGATGAACGGGCGCGTCGCGGTCTTTTCATGGCGTTCCAGTATCCGAGCGAAATCCCGGGCGTGACCATCGCGAATTTTCTGCGCGCAGCTGTGCAGTCGCGTCTGCCCGAAGGCGAGGAGCTGGAGGCAACCGATTATTACGCAAAACTCTACGAAAAGATGGAGTTGCTGGGAATGGATCGTTCGTTCACTTCGCGTGCGGTCAACGAGGGTTTTTCCGGCGGCGAGAAAAAGCGCACCGAAATTCTGCAATTGGCCATGCTCGAGCCGAAATATGCCGTTCTTGATGAAACCGACAGCGGCCTGGACATTGACGCGCTCAAGACTGTCGCGCACGGAGTGAATTCGTTGCGCAGCCCCGATCTTGGAGTATTGTTGATCACGCATTATCAGCGCCTCCTGAACTACATCGTGCCCGACTACGTCCATGTCATGGTGGCGGGGCGAATCGTTAGGAGCGGGCGGAAAGAACTCGCTCTCGAGCTCGAAGAGAGAGGTTACGATTGGGCGCGCGATGAGGCGGCAGAACCAGCGGTAAGATAAAATAAGGGATTACAATGAAAACCGAAACTTCAGCAGTCGATATCAATCGAAACATCGGGGATTTCTTTTACCCGGAAGTGCACGTGCGCGATGCCGGCGCAGGATTGAGCGAGCGGACGATCCATTACATCTCTGATGTTAAGGAGGACCCAGATTGGGTGCGCGAGTTTCGCCTCCGAGGTTTAAAGACTTTTCTGGAAAAACCGTTGCCCACGCACTGGGCAAGCAAAGATCTCGAAGCAATCGATTTCGATAAAATCCGTTACTATCTCTCCCCCGGGACTACGGCAAAACGCAATTGGGATGAAGTGCCGGACGACATCAAGCGTACATTCGAGCGTCTTGGCATCCCCGAACAGGAACGAAAATTCCTCGCTGGTGTGGAAGCGCAGTTCGACAGCGAGGCCGTCTATTCAAACATCAAGAAAGCAGTCGGCGAACAAGGGGTCATTTTCGTTGGCTCGACGGAGGGCAATTTAGCGCGCTGAACTCCGCCGTTTTTAGCGGTGGTTCGTTCATTTACGTCCCACCGGGTGTGAAGGTAAAGCACCCGCTCCAGGCTTATTTCCGTATCAACGCCGAAAACTTCGGCCAATTCGAGCGCACACTCATTATTGCGGATGAAGGCTCGGAAGTGACCTACATGGAAGGTTGCACGGCACCAAAGTTTAACACCCCCACGCTGCACAGCGCCGTCGTGGAGCTGATTGCTCTAAAGGGGGCCAAGATTCAGTACATCACTGTCCAGAACTGGGCGTCGAATGTTTTTAACCTCGTCACAAAACGCGGTCTGGCCCAGGAAAACGCCGAAGTAAAATGGATTGATTGCAACATCGGCTCGCGTCTCACCATGAAATATCCGGGCGTGATCATGAAAGGCCGGAAAGCGCGCGGTGAAGTTCTGTCCATCGCGCTCGCCAATGATGGCCAGCACCAGGACACGGGCGCGAAGATGATTCACGCAGCCGATGAAACGACTAGCAATATCATTTCCAAATCGATCTCCATTGGCAAAGGTCGTGCCACTTACCGCGGTTTGGTTCACGTGCCGAAGCATCTCAAAAATTGCAAGAACAACACCGAGTGCGACGCGCTTCTCATCAATTCGACCAGCCGCACCGATACCTATCCTGCCATCACCGTGCGCGGCACCGGCAACGCTGTGCAACACGAAGCAAGCGTCAGCCAGGTGAGTGCCGAGCAGATCTTTTACATGCAACAGCGCGGACTCAGCGAGGCGCAGGCCATGAGCTTAAGTGTCAACGGCTTCGTCAACGATCTCGTGCGCCAATTTCCGATGGAATACAGCGTCGAGCTCAAACGGCTGATCGAGCTTGAGATGGAAGGTTCGGTTGGATAGCTTTTTAGCCTAACAAGACCAAAGAACGGCGGTCTCCGGACCGCCGTTTGCGTCTAAGAAGACAATGCGCAACCACTCAGTTGTTCTCGATGAAGTGACCGAATCCGGAGGTAAAATTCTGTCCGGCCCGTCCGCTTCGCCGAATCTTCCCGATTGGTTCCGCGATCAACAGCGCGCAGCTTGGGCGGAATTTGAGGCGCTGCCGAATCCGACGCGAAAAGATCAGGCCTGGCGATTTTCTAGTGTCAACCTTCTCGATCTTAGTCCGTTCAAATACGGTGGCACACTGACAGATGAAGAACGCGCCGCGATTCTCGAGAAATCGCGTGGACTCGATAACGTCGCTGGGCGATTGATCTTCGCCGGCGACCAGTTGGTCCGCCGCGACGTGCTTTCTGAGAAATTGCGACAGCGCGGCGTTATTTTTCAACCGCTTGAACGTGCCATAGTCGAGCACCCCGAATTATTCCGAAAATATTTCATGTCGCAGGCTGCGATCCTTGGCTCGGCCAAGTTTGCCGCCTTGCATCAGGCGATGGTTTCGTCTGGTACATTTCTTTACGTCCCGCGCGGTGTTGAAATCGAGCTACCCATAGAGATTTTTCATTGGTTGCATGGTGAGAACGCGGCCGTCTTTCCCCATTTGCTTCTGGTCACGGACGAGCTTGCCAAAGTGACCGTGATCGAATCCTTTCGTTCCGTAGATCGAGAAGTTTCCGGTTTCGCCTGCGGCGTGAACGACTTGATCGCCGGTCCGGGCGCGAGAGTGACTTATGTGTGCGCGCAAGACTGGGGAAGCAACGTCGTCGCGCTGCAAATGAACTCGACAATCGTGGATCACGATGCGTCGGCCATGAGTCTCAATTTGCACCTCGGCGGAAAATATTCGCGCTTCGAAAGTCTCAGCCGTCTCATCGGCGAAGGCGGACGCAGCGATCTTCTAGCAGTCTCCGTCGCGAGCGGAACACAGGAATTCGACGCGCGCACGTTGCAGGACCACGTCTCGCCGCACACCGCCAGCGATCTCCTTTACAAAAACGCGCTCGATGATCGAGCTCGCAGCATTTTCGGCGGCCTTATCCGCGTCGAGCCGCACGCCCATTTTACCGACGCGTATCAAAAGGTACGCAATCTTCTCTTGAGCGATGACTCCGAAGCGAACTCGATGCCCGGTCTGGAAATCCTCGCCGATAACGTCCGCTGCACCCACGGCGCGACTTCTGGGCAGATCGACAAGGACGAACTCTTCTATCTCCGCACCCGCGGCATTTCGGTCAGCGTCGCCCAACGCCTCATCGTCACCGGTTTCTTGAATGAAGTCATCGAGCGGCTCGATCAACCCGCCATCGCGGACCAGCTCCGGCAGTTGATCGATGAAAAGTTCGCGCGCGCAAAACGACGGCCAGCTGCCTGATCGTCAGAATTGTTTTGCATCGTACGGTGGAGTTGGCCTATTCTAGAATTCTTCCGGCTTCAGTAGCCGGGTCTTCTGGATATGGACGTTAGCGGCACCATCGACGCGATCCTGAATCATAAAAGCGGGGAAGTTTTTTCGATCTCGCCTAATGCGACAGTTTTTGAAGCGATCGAAGTGATGGACAAGAAGAACGTCGGCGCACTGCTCGTGATGGAGGGCGAGCGGTTGACAGGTCTGATTTCCGAACGCGATTACACCCGCAAGGTAATGCTGCGGGGCAAGCGTTCCCGCGAAACGAAGGTCGCGGAGATCATGTCAGCCAATGTGACCGTCACCCATCCGCGTGAGCCGGTCGAAAAATGTCTGCATCTTATGACCGACAAACGCATTCGACATTTGCCCGTGCTCGATGGCGATAAAGTTGTCGGCGTGATTTCAATCGGCGATTTGGTCAAATGGGTGATCTCTTGTCAAAGCGCCACCATCGCTCACCTCGAGAACTACATCTCGGGCGGGTACACCGGGTAATCTTCTGTGGAGGCAGGCATGTCGCCTGCGATTCAAAAACAAGCAGCCGGCACGGCTGCCACTACAAGCTCCAAACGGTCTTGCCGCCGACAATCGTTCGTACCGCTCGGCCTTTCAGTTTCCAGCCATCAAAAGGCGAATTGCGCGACGCCGATTCGAACTTGTCGATCTTAACTGTCCATTCCAAATCGGGATCGATGAGTGTCACATCGGCCGTTGCGCCGATCGACAACGTACCGGCATCAATCTTCAATAAACGCGCCGGCTCGACCGTGTACATCTCGATCAAGCGGACGATATCGATCTTGCGGTGCGTATGCACGAGGAGATCGAGGAATAAGCCGAGCTCCGTTTCCAACCCGATAATGCCGAACGGCGCACCATCGAACTCTACTTCCTTTTCAAAATCCGCATGGGGCGCATGATCGGACACGAGGATGGACAACGTGCCGTCGACGATTCCTTCCAGCAATGCATCGACATCGGTCTGCGCGCGCAGCGGTGGATTCATCTTGTAGTTCGTGTCGAAGTTTTGAATTGCTTCGTCGGTCAAAGCAACGTGATGCGGACACACTTCCCCGCTGATTTTTACGCCGCGTGCCCGCGCTTCGCGAAGCAATCGCACGCTTCCGGCGGTAGTCAGATGCAGGCAATGAATCTGATGATCGCAAAGCTCCGCAAGCAAGATATTGCGCATGACAATAACTTCCTCACCCGCCGCGGGCCAGCCCGGCAATCCGAGCAGCGTGCTCCAATAACCCTCATTCACCACGCCGCTCCCGACTAAATTGTAATCCCGGCACTCATCGAGGACCGGGACGCCGACCATGCGGGCATACTCAACCGCGCGCCGCATCAGCTCGTGATTTTGAACACAATGACCGTCGTCGGTGATCGCGACGACACCTGCCTGCGCGAGTGATCCAATCGGGGCGAGCTCTTCGCCTGCGAGATCTTTTGAAATCGCACCTGTGGGCAAAACATTTACACACGCGCCGGCTGCGCGATTCTTAATCCACGCGATCGTGCTCGGATTGTCCGCTGCTGGCGAAGTGTTCGGCATGCAAACAATCGTTGTAAATCCGCCAGCCGCCGCGGCGCGCGCACCCGACTCAATCGTTTCCTTGTGGCCAAACCCCGGCTCGCGCAGATGCACATGCATGTCGATCAAACCGGGGCAGACGATGAGATTTCTTGCATCAATCTCGTCCGGTTGAGAGTTGAGCGTTGAGAGTTGAGAGAGCGGCGCAATTTTCCCGTCTGCAATCAAAAGATCGGCAATTTCATTCCTCTTATTCGCCGGATCGATCAGCCGGCCGTTGCGAATGATTGTCGCGCTCATTTCGTGATTCCTCTTGCGTCGGAACACAGACTTTTAGCCTGTGTGGCCAGCAGAGTTGCACTCCGCTGGATCGGAGACAGCGGACAGAATGTCCGATGGCCGCACAGGCCACAGACCTGTGTTCCGTTCACGTCGCAATTCCTCCGCAGAGATAGAGAACGGCCATGCGCACGGCGAGGCCGTTGGTGACTTGGTCGAGGATGACGCTTTGCAGGCCATCGGCGACTTCGCTGTCAATCTCGACGCCGCGGTTGATCGGCCCCGGATGCATGATCAAACAATCGGGTTTCAAAAGGTTCGCCCTCTCTTTCGTTAGGCCGAAGAACCGGGTGTATTCACCGATTCCAGGAAAATATTCCTTGCGCTGACGTTCGTGCTGGATGCGGAGAAGATTCACCACATCCACATTGGGAAGGACATCGTCGATCTTGTGTGAAACCTCGACGCCCAGTTTCGCAAACTCGCGCGGCACCAGCGTACTCGGCCCAACCAGCGTGACGCGCGCACCGAGCTTGACTAGACCGAAAATGTTCGAGCGCGCGACGCGGCTAAATAGAATATCGCCGATAATGGCGACATGCAGTCCGGCAATCTTCCCTCTTTTCTCGCGGATCGTGTAAAGATCGAGAAGCGCTTGCGTTGGATGTTCGTGCGCTCCATCGCCGGCATTGATCACGCTCGCTTGGAGCCGTTGCGCAAGAAACTGCGGAGCGCCCGCAGAGCTGTGACGTAGCACAAGAATATCGGCGTGCAACGCCTCGAGATTACGCGCGGTGTCCTTGAGCGTTTCGCCTTTAGCCAAACTGGAAGCGCTCGCCGAGATGTTGATTACGTCCGCGCTCAACCGAACCGCGGCCAGCTCAAACGAGGTGCGGGTTCTTGTGCTCGGTTCGACGAAAAAATTTACCAGCGTTTTCCCACGCAACGCCGGCACCTTCTTGATCTCGCGCGTACCGACTTCTTTGAACGCATCGGCCGTCTCGAGAATGAAAGTGATTTCCTCGGCCGACAGTTCGCGCAGCCCGACCAGATCTTTGCGGTTCCAACGCTGTTTCATGTTCTCTCGATCCAGACGCCGTCGCGTTCATTGGCGCTGCCAATTCGCACCCGCACCCTCTCGGCGGCCGATGTCGGTAGATTCTTTCCGACGTAATCCGCGCGAATCGGGAGTTCGCGATGGCCGCGATCGATCAGCGCGGCGAGTTGGATCCGGGCGGGTCGTCCAAATGAATTGATCGCGTCCATGGCCGCGCGGGCAGTGCGCCCGGTGTAGAGAACGTCATCGACAATGATGACTGTTCGCTCTTCCAGCGGCAGTGGGAGTTTCGACGCGCGCACGACCGGCAATTCCGGGCGCGTTCCGACGTCGTCGCGGTGCATCGCTACGTCGATGACGCCGGTCTCGATGTCGATATTTTCGATCCGGTGGATAAAAGCTGCGATGCGTTGCGCGATCTCGACTCCACGTGAGGGGATTCCCGCGAGCACGACCTTGCTGAGCTGCGGGTTGCCCTCGATGATTTCGTGCGCGATGCGCTGTAGCGCGCGGCGAATTGCCTCCGCGTCCATGATCGGGACGGCGGCAGATGAATTCTCTTTTCTTTGTTTCATGCGTTTCCTTGGCGACCTCGCAGGATCGCTTTAAAGGACACGATTATGGATCAGTCGGTCATTTTACCTCAGCTTTGCCCTCGCGCATCCGTTTTTCGCGCCAATTGGAACGGTGTTTCACGATCCAATCGAGCAATGCCTTTTCGAAACCGATGTCTTTGCCGGCTTTTTCGCTCTCGATCCACTTGTGCTTCAAGATCTCTGCGCGCTCGGCAAGGAACTCCTTGTAGAGAACAGAATTCTTAACGAATTGAGATTGGTCTTCTTGTGAAGACGGCATCTCTCGACTCTCTTTCATAAAATTTAGAATCAGTCAATACAATCGAAGCACTGGAATTCGACGGGGCAACCCTGCGATTTATTTAGTCTCGTTTGCGCCCACGTCATTGGATGTCTCGTTAAGGCAAAGTCTTACGAAGAGTTCCGGCGATTTTCTTGAACTCGGCTGTCACAGGCGATTGTCGATCTTCGCCTACGATTGGCATGCCGCGATCGCTTGCCTCGCGCGTGGCGATATCGATCGGGATTTGACCAAGCAACGGGACGCGCAGCCGTTTCGCTTCGCGTTCGCCGCCGCCGCTTCCGAAAATGTCGTAACGTTTACCGTCGGATGGAGAAACGAAGTAACTCATGTTCTCAATAAGGCCGAGCACCGGCACGTTGACCTTGTCGAACATCGTTGCGGCCTTGCGAGCATCAATTAGCGCAACTTCCTGCGGCGTCGTCACGATGATCGCTCCCGAAAGGGCAACTGTCTGGACAATCGTGAGCTGGATGTCGCCGGTGCCAGGCGGAAGATCGAGAACCAGATAATCGAGCTCACCCCATTCGACCTGTCGCAGAAACTGCTGGGTGTAGCGCGTAACCATCGGCCCGCGCAAAATCGCCGGAGAAGTGTCGTCGAGCAGAAATCCCATCGACATCAGGCGCAATCCGTATTGTTCGATCGGGACGATTTTGTTTTCTTCCGTTGCCATCGGTCGTTCGCGCGTGCCGAACATGAGCGAAATGCTGGGGCCGTAGATGTCGCAGTCACATAAACCAACGCGCGTGTCGGTTTGCTCGAGCGCGACAGCGAGATTTGCTGCAACGGTCGATTTGCCGACACCGCCTTTGCCGCTCGCCACCGCGATGACATGCTTGATTCCCGGAATTCGGGCGGCGCCCACACCAGCTCCCGCGCCGGTAGGCGGGGCGTGGATGTCGATCAAAACTTTGGCGCTTCGAACACCATCAATGGCACGCAGCGCTTTTTCCGCATCGTTCTTGATCGTCGCTGGAACATTTGGATCGTTCGTCGCGAGAGCGAGCTGCACTTTGACTTCGCCATTGTCGATATTGACCGACTTGACCAAGCCAAACGAAACGATGTCGCGAGTGAAGCCGGGATATTTAACCGACTTCAACACGTTCATCGCCTGTTCCTCTAAGATCGACATGCACAAAACTTACCCGCGGCTTGTCGGACGTAAACCGCGGCGGTCTCATTATCGCTAATCGGGCCAGGCGCGGTATTTCGCCTTCATCGGATAGGCCGCGATGCCGAAGAGAATTGCGCTAACCGGGAATTTTCTTGTTGCTGCCTATAAGTGGTGATCAGAGCTGGTTCGGCGGCGCCGGGCCCTTGAGTAAATCAATCCTATGCCCCGTCTTCTGGATTTCCAGTTTCGTGTCCACCAGTTGCCTTTTGCTTTAGGCTCGGTCGGTGTTGTCGGTTCCATGGGATTCGCTTAACTGAATCGGGCGAGCCGTTGCAACTTATCTAAGCCCGCCATCTAAGCTTGACCTTCAGTTGCCACCCAGACAGGCTGAACGACATGAAAATACCACCCACTCTCCGAATTGCTTTCGCCGGCGTTTTTCTCCTGTTTTTGAATGCTTGCGCGACTAATGCGCCCACCGCGGCAGGGCCGCTTGTCGGCACGTGGACCAACTCTCTCGGTACTGTCTGGACGATAAAGCCCGACGGCACGTTCAATGTCGTTAACCCGAAACGCCACATCTGGGGAACCTATACAGTCGCCGGTGACACTGTCACAATCCAAGAGACGGGCGGCAAAACTGCGAAAGGCTGCAAGGGCCCCGGCGCATACAAGTTTAGGCGCCCCAACCAGAACACTCTGACCTTCACGTTGGTCAGTGACACCTGCAAAGAACGCAAGAAAAACGTGCTGGTCGCCTGGCATCAGAAGTAATCTGCGGCCGAACCAACACTAGCAGAGACTAAGCTTTCGCTCCCAGCGGGCACACCGCTCAGACGCGATCTTTTAACTGCGTTTTTCCGGCAGTCCGCGCGCAATGGACGCAGCAAAAGATCTGTCCATTGGCTTCTACGCCATGGCCGACGATCCGGCAGTGGCAGTGCGGGCAAACCGGCGCAAGCGCATGGATCGCGCACTCGAAGCTATCGAAGGTGTGGTGTGTGCCGGCAACGACTACCTCGAACGCCTTGTCATATTCATTTTCACAAACTTCGCATGTAGCCATACTAAATATCTTTCGCACGCCGTCGCCCTTGCGGCGGTGTCCGATTTATTTTCGCAGGCGAAAATTATTTTGATCTTCAGATCCGGGCCGGCATCGCCAATGCCAGCTACAGCGCGGATTCCCGCCCCGGTGCTGACTTGGCGAGTTCTGGCTGGGATCTGTAAGGGAAGCTGTCAGCTTCCCCTACGGCTTGGAAAGTGGAGATAGCGCGGGGAAGTGATACTTTCTCTTTGGACTCAGTTATGAAGATACCAAAGCAGCTCATCGATTGTTTGAACGAAAGCAAAGTCGGTTACGAAATTCTACATCATCCCGAAGCTGTTACGGCACAAAGGATCGCCCAAGCCGAGCACGTGAAAGCGCGGCATCATGCAAAGGTTGTAATGGTAAAATCCGGAGAAGAGCACCTGATGACAGTGCTTCCCGCGGATCATCAAATCGATCTCGAAAAGGTTGCGAAGGCCATTGGAAAAGGCGCTTCGCTGGATACCGAGCAAGAATTTAAGGCGCTATTCCCGGACTGCGCGACCGGAGCAATGCCGCCATTTGGCAATCTCTACGGCCTACCAACCTATGTGGACAAGAGTTTGGCCCAGGAGGATTACATCGTTTTCGAAGCGGGCACTCACACCGACGCGATCAAAGTCAGCTATGATGATTACGAAAAAATCGTGAAACCGCGGGTCGAAGACCTGGCAGTCAAGATTCAGCCCATGAAACCGGGATGAAGACCGCGTTAATGGGCTTCGCTCTCTGGCTTTTGTGCGCGGCTGCGGTCGCGGCGGAGAAGGTTTCATTCGTCAAAATTGATGGAGCGATTGGTCCGGCGACAGCGAGTTACATATCGCGGAGTATCGATGAAGCGCGGACGCAGAACGCGCAATGTCTCATCATTCAACTTAACACGCCGGGCGGCTTGCTCGATTCAACACAGACGATTGTGCAAAGCTTTTTGGGGTCTCCTGTGCCAGTGGTGGTTTATGTAGCTCCGACGGGTGCGACCGCAACCAGTGCCGGTTGTTTTATTACCATTGCCGCGAGTGTCGCCGCTATGGCGCCCGCCACGACGATTGGCGCGGCTCATCCGGTCTCGATAGGCGGTTTTCCGAGTGGCGGAGAAGAAAAGACCGATGATACCATGAAGCAGAAGCTGGAAAATTTTTCTGTGAGCTACATCGAAGCGATCGCGGGCAAACGCAAGCCCTCGAGCTAAAAGTCATCGATCTGATCGCCCCCGATCTGTCGGCGTTACTAAAACAATTGAACGGGCGCGTGGTGGAGGGCAAGACACTCAGGACCGCAGGCGCCGAAGTAACGGAGATAAAGATGTCGCCATCGGAGCGTGTCTTTCAAAAGCTCTGGCGGCCGGAGGTCATGTTCGTCCTCATGCTCATCGCGATCTATGGAATCATTGGTGAACTGACCACGCCCGGCGCGATTCTGCCCGGCGTAGTCGGCGCGATTGCGTTGGTCTTGGTGCTCTATCTGGCGGCAATCCTGCCGGTCAACGTCACTGGACTCGTGTTGATCGCACTCGCGCTCATGCTTTTCATCTTTGATGTGTATGCGCCTACGCACGGTGTGCTGACGGTGGGCGGAGTCATTGCATTTCTAATCGGGTCCCTCATGCTTTTCAACCGCGCGGATCCGCTTTTTCGGTTGTCGCTGAGCTACATCATTCCAGCGACGCTGATCACCGCGGCGTTCTTTATTTTCGTTATTGGAAAAGGCCTGCGCGCGCAACTCTTGCCGGTGAAGGTGGGCGCGGAAACGCTGCTTGGAAAAACCGTGACGGCATTGACGCCAATCGACGCGGGCGGCGGCTGGATTTTCGTTGAAGGCGAATATTGGAACGCGGTCAGCGATACGCCCATCAAAAAAGGCGAACCTGCCGAGATCGCAGCGGTGCAAGGATTAACCGCAAAACTAAAACCTAAAGGAGAATAAAGCCATGCCATTACTCGAAGCGCTGCCGAAATTAATTAGTTGGGCCATACCACTCATTGTTCTTGCCATCATTATCCTGCCGCAGGCGATCCGTATCCTGCGCGAATACGAGCGAGGAGTGATTTTCCGTCTCGGGAAATTGCTCGGTGCGAAAGGTCCGGGGCTGATTTTCCTCATCCCCATCGTGGATCGAATGGTGCGAATGGATTTGCGCGTCGTGACCATCAACGTCGAGCGACAGGAGGTGATGACGCGTGACAACGTGCCGGTGACGGTCGACGCGGTTGTTTATTTCCGCGTGGTCGATCCGCAAGCCGCGGTCGTGAAAGTGGAGAACTTTCTCAAAGCCACCTCTCTCATCGCCCAGACCACGCTGCGCAGCGTGCTCGGCCAGGCCCCCTTGGACGACCTGCTTTCGCAGCGCGAGTCGATTAACCAGAAGTTGCAGGAGATCATTGACCGGCAAACCGAACCGTGGGGCGTCAAAGTCACGGCGGTCGAGGTGAAGGACGTGGCGTTGCCCGACACCATGAAGCGCGCGATGGCCAAGCAGGCCGAAGCCGAGCGCGAACGCCGCGCGAAGATCGTCAACGCCGAGGGCGAATTTCAAGCTGCGGAGAAAATGGTGCAGGCTGCCGCGATGATGAGTAAGGAGCCGATTGCGCTACAACTGCGCTTCCTGCAAACCATGCGCGAGATTTCGAGCGAGCACAACACAACGACGTTTCTCCCTGTCCCTATCGATTTGTTCGCGCCATTTAAGAAGAGCGAGCCACCCAAAGCGTAAGTTTCTTCGATCGGGGTCTGTAGCCGATTCGCTGTGCGAAGCGCGGGGCGCGGGTGTTTGTTTCAGTTCATTATGCCCCACAGAGCGGCGGCGACTACAACGTTTGAAACGCGCGGATGGTTAAATAAACAAACTTAAGCGTGAAAGGCCTATTGGAATCACAGGAGCGGCTGGTTTCTTTCCTGGAATCGCCGGCTTCGTATCCACACAGACCGCCGGAAGTGCGCTCGATTCAGACGCACATCTCGTGGGTCTTCATTGCCCCGCCCTTTGTCTTCAAAGTGAAGAAGCCCGTGAATTTCGGGTTCCTTAATTTCAGCACCTTGGAAAAGCGGCACCATTTTTGCCAACGCGAGCTTGAGCTGAATCGCAGGCTCTGCCCGGAAGTCTATTTGGCTGTGGTCCCGATGTACAAAAGCGGGTCCGGCTTCTCTTTCAACGCAGAAGGAGAAATCGCCGAGTACAGCGTGAAGATGAGAGAACTGCCGCATGGTTGTGTCTGCACCGATTTTACGAGTCCGAAGCGCCGACGCCGGAGATCGAACAATGGGGGACGCCCGAGAAACTCAAGATCAGCACCGACGAGAATTTTGCGCAGGTGGAACCGTTCGTGGAAAAAACGATTTCACCGTTCGCTTTCGAAACGATTCGCCATTTCACGAACAGCTTTTATGCGACGAATGAAGATTTATTTCGCAATCGGATTCGCCAACGCCGGATTCGCGATTGCCATGGCGATCTGCACCTCGATCACGTCCATCTCACTCCGGAAGCGACGACCATCTTCGATTGCATCGAGTTCAACGATCGGTTCCGATTCACTGACATCGCGAATGACCTCGCATTTTTGGCGATGGATTTTGATTTCGAAGGGAAGCGCGAGCTGGGAAATCTGCTTCTTCGAAATGCTGCACGTGAATTTCGAGACCCAGGCGTACTGGAGGTCGCGAACTTCTACAAGTGCTATCGGGCTTTTGTGCGCGGAAAAGTCGAAAGCATTCAAGCGATGTCGGAGGAGGCGGCCGATCTCGATGAGCACGCTAAGCAAGCGGCGCGCTATTTTCGTCTCGCTTTGCGATACGCCACAAGCGGCTCGGAGCCATTGGTCCTTGTTGTCATGGGCCGCGTTGGCGCCGGCAAAACGACTGTCGCCAGGCAATTGGGAGCTGAGTTGGACTGGCCCGTGTTTTCCTCCGACCAAATTCGCAAAACGCTGGCCGGCGTCGCGCTAACGGAGCGGACCGCGCCGGAGTTGCGCGACAAAATATATTCGGAGCGGATGACCGAACAAACTTACAAGAAGCTTTTAGAGCATGGGCTTCTCGCGCTCGAAACCCACAATGGCGTTGTGCTCGATGCAACCTTTTCGAGCCGCGCGCATCGCGAATTTCTGCACAAAGAATGCGAGAATGCTCGCGTTGGTTTTCAGTTCGTCGAACTCGATGTCGATCTTGGCGAGATCGAGCGCAGGCTCAGGGCGCGGAACGAGAGTACGAAAGAGATTTCCGACGCTCGCCTTGAAGACCTTGAAAAATTGAACGCTACTTACGAGCCACCGTCGGAACTTGCGCCGGGTCTGATCAAAATCTCAGCAGATAATTCTGTCTCCGATACTGTGAAAGCGGTGTTGCAGCAGTTGGCTGAGAAGTCTGCCAGGTCGCCGCAGCGAATCCATCCTGTCGCACATGGAACGGATTCATCCCGTGGCGAACAGCTTCGCTAATTCAAATTGGTCACGATCCCCGCGATTTGCTGGCGAAAGAGCTTGGCGCCTCCGGAAGCGGGATGGCGGATCCGGCAGATGCCGGACGCTCCGACATCCAGATCCTCAAGCTGCGAGGCAGCGACACGACCGAGAGCTACAATCTCCTCGCATCGAAACAGGTCGAGGAAAGCCTTGAGCACCAGTGTCCCTGCAGACTGCTCGGCCTTGGTCGGCGTCCGGTTGCTCAACATCCCGGCGCGCGGATCGAATGAATGCCACGGGAACGCATTCCACAAGACGAATTGCTCCGGCGAGAGTCCCAGTCGCAACAACGTGCTCCAGACAATGGTGGCTGTGGGCTCGGAGAAACCATCTCGACTCTTCTGACGTTTGCTTGTCCGACGCGGTTTGATTCCAGAAAAGAAATCCTTCGCTTCGATCCCGGCGTCCGTCTTTCGCCCGAAGAGAATGCGCTCGGAAGTCATGGGGATTCCGCTGAAATGACCGCCGCGGTACCCAAGCGCTTCGCCGACCACTGCGAGTCGGGCCTTTTTGAGTCGCTCGCAAAGATACGCGCGTAACTGCTTGCGCCTGATCGCAGGCGCCTGTGGGCCAACATCGTTTTCCCCATCGACTTGCCACCACGGATTGAAGACGGCGCTGGATGGCGACTTTTTCAATAGGCGCAGAAAGTTTTCGACTGATTCTGCGGGCATAATCGTAATTTACAGTAGAAATGAACTCCCCGCCCAGGTCGTTGCGTGTGTTTCTCTGCGGCGATGTGATGACCGGCCGCGGCATCGATCAAGCACTGCCGCATCCAGTGGATCCGATTTTGTACGAACCGTATGTGCGCAATGCGCGCGAATATGTCGATCTTGCCGAAAAAGCGCACGGCGTGTTTGGGCGACCGGTGACCTTCGATTACATCTGGGGCGCCGCACTAGAAGAGTTGGAGCGAGCGCGCGTGGACCTCAGGATCGTCAATTTGGAAACGGCCATCACGTCCGCCGAGACGCATTGGCCGGGCAAAGGAATTCATTACCGCATGCATCCACGGAACATTGGTTGTCTGGCGGCCGCCGGGATCCATGCTTGCACTCTGGCGAACAATCACGTTTTGGATTGGGGATATGCGGGATTGTCTGGAACGCTGCAAACTTTGGATGCCGCGGGCATTGCCCATTCAGGCGCAGGAGAGAATGCGGACGCGGCAGCCGCTCCCGCAGTGCTGGATGTGGCGGGCAAAGGACGCGTAATTCTCTTCTCGTTTGGATCGACAGGCAGTGGAATCCCGCGGGAGTGGAGCGCTACCGCATCACGCCCGGGAGTGAATTTGCTGGACGATCTTTCGGAAGCGACCGCTGCGCGAATTGCGAGTCGGATGCGAAGACTTCAGCAACCGGGCGACCTGCTCATCGCGTCGATCCACTGGGGCGGCAACTGGGGCTATGATATTCCCCCGGAGCAGATCGGGTTTGCCCATCGTTTGGTCGAGGAGGGAGTTGGGGTCGTGCATGGCCACTCTTCTCATCACGTCAAAGCGATCGAGGTTTTCAAAGGTCGCCTCATCCTCTATGGCTGCGGGGATTTACTCACTGACTACGAAGGGATCAGCGGTTATGAAGCGCTCCGCGGCGATCTAGGCCTGTTGTACTTGGTCGAACTGGATTCGCAGAGTGGCCGTCTCAGATCAGCGCGATTGGTTCCGACGCAAATGCGGCGCTTCCGCTTAGAGCGTGCGTCGGCCGCCGATGCGCGTTGGCTTTGCGATCTTCTTAACACCCTTGGCAAGCAATTCGGCACGAGCCCGCGGCTGAAAAAAGACAATAGCATGATGCTCAAATGGCCGTAAACGTGCGGACGAGACGCCCGGCTGTCCCACAGACACGAGGGTCTGTACTAAGAATCCTAAGAATCAGCGCTGGCCAACAGACGCGGGGCGAGTTCGCGCAGAAAGCGCTCGACTTCCGCCGGGCCCTTAAGCGCGTAGCGCGCGGCAGTCGATCGCGACTGCTCACCCACGACGATACCGATGCCGCGTTGCTCAAGCGCGCGGAAGGCGTCTTCGTCGGTGAGATCGTCGCCGATGTAAAGCGGAAGCACTTCCGGTTGTTCCAAGCCCAGCGTTTCCAGCAGCCAGACCACGGCTCTGCCCTTGTTCCAGTCGATGTTCGGCTGGAGCTCATAGACCTTCTTGCCGGCGGTAATGCGCAGCTCGCGGTGACATGCCCCCGTTTCGTTCACAGCTCGCTCGACCTTCGTCACGCCCCTCTCATTTGCCTGGCGATAATGCGCGGCGATGGAAAAACGCTTCCGCTCCAGCAGTGCGCCAGATGTGCCCGCGAGCTTTTCGCCAAGCTCCTTTTCCGCAGCATCGAGAATTGGAAGAAACTCCGTGGCCACTTGTTTCCGCAGCCCGCGCGGCCCGGCGATATCAAAACCGTGACTACCGGAGTAAATGATCTCGTTGATGCCCACGCGCCGGCGAATGTCATCCAAGTCGCGGCCGCTGAGGATTGCGACCGGCACGTGAGTCGCCAGCGTCCGCACCGCCTCCCGCGTTGAATTGGAGAGCACCGCGTGCGTTGGTTGGCTAACGATCGGCGTAAGCGTGCCATCGTAATCGAGAAAAACGGCGAGCCGTCTGCCGCGCGGAGGGGCGATATCTTGAAGGTGAGTCAGCGCGGATGGGACCGTCTGTGTCATATTTCGTTAGGCAACGTGGAGCTGGCTTGCGCTTCCGAATGAAACGTAGCACCGAGCTGCAGGCAAAGCAGCTTGCTTCCCGCAGATGGTGCACTAACAGCGGCCCCTCCCAGCTTCCGGTACGGCACAGACCGCAACGAACTAATGGCGCGCGATTTGTTTGTGAGAACTCCAACAAAGGAGTTAAAAGAGTTACAACGTTACAAAAGTTAGGATGGCGCCGCCGTTCATTTCCGTTGTAACGATGTAACCTTCTTAACTTTCTTAAACTCGCTTCAAAATGAGCCGCCTCATTCTCGTTTCTAATCGGCTGCCATTCGCGCTTGAGCCAGCGGGTGAGGGCCAGTGGAGCGTGAAGCCCTCTCCTGGCGGGCTCGTTAGTGCGCTCGGACCCGTGCTGCGCGGCCGCGGCGGGACATGGATCGGTTGGCCCGGAGTCGCGGGCGAGATCCCGGACGCGCCGTTCGCCGAAGCGACGCGCGACGCAGGCTATGAGGTGGTGTCAGTGGCATTGAGCGAAGCAGAACGCGACGAGTTTTACTACGGTTATTCCAACGAAGTCATCTGGCCGCTGTTTCATGACCTGCAAAGCTTCTGCCACTTCGAGCCGGCCTTCTGGGAAACCTACAAGGCAGTGAACGAGCGCTACGCCGAGGCGATCGCGCGCCACTGCGAGCCTGGCGACTTCATTTGGGTGCACGATTACCATTTAATGTATGTCGCGCAGGCGCTGCGTGAGCGTGGCGTGCATGCAGCGCTGACATTTTTCCTGCACATCCCCTTTCCGCCATACGACATTTTCGCCAAGCTTCCGCAACAGCAACGTTTGTTGCGCGCCTTGCTCCAATTCGATCTGCTCGGTTTCCAGACCCGGCGCGACCTGCGCAATTTCCTGCAATGCGTACGTCGCGTGATGCCAGAAGGGAACTTGCTCCCCAGCCGTAAGCTCCAAGTTATCCGCTTCGACAAGCGCAAGATCCGCGCTGGCAGGTTTCCGATCGGGATCGACTTCGAGTCGTTCGAAAAATGTGCGGTGTCCGAGGAAGTCGCGCGGAGGGCCCGGGAACTGCGCGCCGCTTTTCCCGGCTGCCAGCTCATGCTGGGCGTGGACCGTCTCGACTACAGCAAAGGAATTCCCGAGCGCCTGCGCGCGTTTCGCGATGCATTGGATCGGTACGAGGAACTGCGAGGTCGCGTGGTCCTGATCCAGAATGTTGTGCCGAGTCGAGTAGAAATTCCCAGGTATCACGAGTTCAAGGACCGCATCGATCGTTTAGTCGGCGACATCAACGGTCGCTTCTCGACCGACACCTGGCTGCCGGTGCATTATCGCTTTCGCAGCCTCGATCGCGACGATCTGTTGGCCCACTATCGGGCGTGCGAGATCGCGCTGGTCACGCCGCTGAAGGACGGGATGAATCTTGTGGCCAAGGAATACTGCGCATGTTGCGTCGATAAAAACGGCGTTCTGATTCTGAGCCAATTCGCGGGCGCGGCCGAGCAGCTCAAGCGCGGCGCGCTGCTGGTGAATCCTTACGATGTCGAGCAGGTGGCCGACACGATCTTGAAAGCATTCCGAATGAGCCGCGCCGAGCGCAGCGCGCGCATGAAGCGCATGAGACGTGCCGTATCCAACGAGAACGTGTTCCGGTGGGTGGATTCATTCCTCACGGCGGGATCGCGACTTCGGTAAACAAACTACCAAGCTCCGGCCTCCGGTCTGCGGGTTTACCATGCGCTTATACCAATCGAGGATCAGCCGAGTTGTCTCAGCAACTCTGCCGTTGTCACGTCTGTTCTCCGATATCTTGCGCAAGTTTGGCTACCCTATCATGTAAAGCGCTCGCAATCTGCTCGTGCGGTTTTTCGCCGCCGCCCTCGCGCTTCACTTGTTGCGCGTCGAGCGCTTTGCCGAACACAACACAAATTGCATTTGGTTTGGGAAAAAACTTTCCCGGTGGCAAAGCTTGATGAGTACCGTGAACAAACACCGGAATGACTCGTACCGGGAAATGTTCCAGTAACATCCCGATACCCGGTTTGAAGTCTTGCAGCTCTCCATTGGCCGAGAGTCCGCCTTCCGGAAACCAAACGAGGTTCTTCTTGTTTTTCAGGATGGTGGCCCCAAAAGCCAGGCTTGAGCGCGCGGCGCGCATGGGCTCAACTGGCAAAATCTTTCCCAGCCGGCTGAGGAGACGCATCACCGGATTCGCGAGGACGATCCCGGTCCAACCAGCCCAATAGGTTTTGCGCAACTGGTTCCAGTTGAGCAATGCGGCAATCGCGAACGGATCGAGATAACTGGCATGGTTGGGCGTGAGTACCCATTGCTCGTCTTCAGGCAAATGTTCAAGTCCTTCGACGCGCAGCCGAAAGATCACGCGTATCAACACGCGATTCACGGCATAGAGAAAGCGCGCAGTCGTTGCGGCGACCGGGCCGAGTGGCTCGAGCCATTGCTTCTGCTTCTCGTCAAGAACTTCGCCGGGTTTTTCCAACGGATCGGCCGATTCTCCTTCGCTGCCCTCTGTCACTTCGTGCAAGAGATCGCGCACCGTCTCGGTGCGCGCGATCGCTTCATCGGTCAATTCCACACCGCTGGATTCGGCGATTTCGAGCGTAAGATTCAGCCACTCGAGCGAATCGATCCCGAGGTCGAACTGTGGACTTGTGTCCGGTGTCAGTCGCTTGCCGCGATATCGTTTCGCAAGCATTTCCCACACGGATTGCGCGGCGGAATCCTCCAGCAGCGCGCGATCTTCGCCCGACATTTCTTCGATCGACATCGGGCCCGCGGCGGGAGCTTTTTCGCCGCCTTCTTTTGCCTGTTCGTAACGTTCGGGCAGCCGGTGACGCTGGATTTTACCGAGGCGTGTGCGCGGCAATGCATCGGGCGTGATAGCGTACTCGGAAATGCGCTGATGGCTCGGCAACCGCTTCGAAGCCGATTCGATCGCCTTGCGAACAGTAGCCTTTGCATCATCGCCGCGGCCAGCATGTTTGGGCACAATGACCGCCACGAGCTTGCCGCCTTTTTCGAGCACGCCGATCTCGCGAATCGCGAACTCCTCGGCATAGGCCGCTTCGACATCTTCGGTCTGAATCTTCTCGCCGCTCTCGGTTTTGATCAGCGTCGAGATGCGACCGAGGATGTGAAGGTTATCGTCGTCATCAAAGTAACCCATGTCGCCGGTGCGGAACCATCGGTCGTCGGTGAAGACCTCTTTCGTTTTGTCGGGGAGATTCCAGTAGCCTGCAAAAACATTCGGCCCCCGCGCGAGAATCTCGCCAACTTCGCGCCCGTTGATGCGCTCCTCTTTTTCGAGCGCGCTCGGATCGATCCGAATCTCCACGCCGGCAAATGATTTCCCTACGCTGTCTCTTGGCGCTTTCCCACCCAGGTTTAGTGTGAGAAGCGGCGACGTTTCGGTGAGACCATAGCCGACGGCGACTTCCCAGCCTAGCGCTTCGAGTTTCGAAGCTAGATCGGGGTCGAGCGCCGCGCCACCGGAAGCGAGAAGCCGAAGGTGGATCGCACAAACGCGCTCCCGGTAAGAAATGCACTGAACAATCCGCGCGCGATCCAGCCGGAGGATTCCACTCTCGATTCGATGCCGGAATACAGTGCGCTATAGAGCCGTGGAACGCCGACAATTGCCGTCACTTCACCTTCGTGCAGCGCGCGCAACAATTGCTGTCCACTCAGTGAAAATGGCAAAGTCAGCGGGAGACCGAGAGCAAGCGGGGCCAGCATGCCGATCACAAACGGATAGACGTGATGCAGCGGAAGCGGGAGCAACGCGCGATCCTCGCCGGTCATGACCTTCATTTCGATGATAACGTCGAGCTGCGATGCGATATTGCCGTGGCTCAGCGGCACGCCTTTGGGCGGACCGGTGGTTCCAGACGTGTAGAGCAGCACCGCCGCGTCGTCCGGGCTTGTCGTCGGGAGTTCCGTCGCCGCCTTATTGAGAAATCGCTCCCAACTCCGCTTATCATCATCGGGGTCAGCATCGAGTAGGATCAGCTTTGGTTTTTCTTTCAGGTCGAGCTTCTCGATCCGTTCCATTCGGCGCTGCGTGGTGATGACAGCGCGCGCACGACTGTCGCGCAGAACGTGAACGAGAGTATTGTCTCCGAGCTGGATATCCAGCGGCACAGCCACTGCACCCGCGCGAATAATCCCCAATGCAGCCACGATCCATTCCGGGCGATTCTCCGCGAAGAGCGCGATAGTATCGCCGCGTTTGAAACCATCTTTGGCGAGCCCGCTGGCGAAAGATCGCAAGCAGTCTGCGAGCTTTTTAAAAGACCAGCGGTGTCGATCTTTCTTCCCCAGGGCCAACAAGGCTGTTTTCCCGCCACGCTCGCCTAACGAGTCTATGATCGACTGCAATGTTCGCGCCGAGCTCATTTCTTCTGAGAACCTAGCATTAGGCTGCGCACACGCGATCCGGCGGCGAGCGGCGATTCAAGGACATGAACAGAAAAGCTTCCGCTGTCTGGCAGGGCGGCCTCAAAGATGGCCGCGGCACAGTTTCCACCGAGAGCGGCGTACTCTCCGACGCTGCGTATTCTTTTCGCACGCGTTTCGAGAATGAAAAAGGAACTAATCCGGAGGAACTCGTGGGCGCGGCACACGCGGGATGTTTCTCGATGGCGCTCTCCGCGCAACTGGGCGAGGCCGGGCTCAAGCCGGAGCGCATCGAGACCGCAGCCACGGTTACGCTAGAGAAAGTGGCCGATGGTTTCGCCGTGACTGCCGTGCATCTTGATGTGAGTGCCACAGTCCCTGACGCCGACGAGGCCAAGTTCCAAGCCGCCGCCAACAAGGCGAAGGAAGGTTGCCCGATTTCAAAGCTGCTCAATGCGAAGATTACCATGCAGGCGCGGCTGAAGTGAAGGCGTGACTTGAGAAAAGCACTCACCCCTTCCGATTCGCCTTTGTCGCGACTTTTTTGGTCTCGATGAACCGGTCGGGGTTGATTGAGATGGAGTGAGTAGCAGACTTGATCAGAGAAATGCGGCGAAATCCATTCTTGCCTTTCGTACACCTCATGCGCGTAAGCGCCAGTTGAGTATCGCTGGATCGGGCGGCGTTTCGAAACGATACGTCTTGCCCGGTGAAACTCACGTTTCTCGGCACACGCGGTGAGATCGAGGCGCGGACGCGCCGACATCGCATGCACACTTCGCTGCTGGTGTCGTATCGCGGCGGCAACGTGATGATTGATTGCGGACTTGATTGGCTCGGAAAATTTGAACGTCTTCAACCCAGCGCGATCGTGCTCACACACGCGCATCCGGATCACGCATGGGGACTGCAACACGGCGCGTCCTGCCCGGTCCACGCGCCGCAGAAGACGTGGCGGACATTGAAAAAATGCAAGATCGACAATCCCCAACTGATCAAGGAGCGTGCGCCCACGGAGATTTGCGGCATCACATTCGAGGCGTTTCCGGTTGAGCATTCGATCCTGGCTCCGGCCGTAGCGTACCGCGTGGGCGCAGGTGATGCCTGTATTTTTATGGACCAGATCTCTTGTTCATCCACGATCGCAGCGCAGCTTTGACACACGTGCAGAGTTATATTGGAGACGGCGCGACGATGACCCGCTCGTTCGTTCGCAAGCGAGGCGACACGCTGATAGGCCATGCGGCCGTTCGTACGCAACTGGGTTGGTGCGCGAAAGAGGGCGTGCCGCGCGCAATCATCACGCACTGCGGCTCGGAAATTGTCACCGGCGACGAGCGCATGCTTGCGGCAAAACTCCACGGGATGGCTACCGAACGCGGCGTCGAAGCGTGCATCGCTCACGACCGGATGGAGTTGATCCTGCGATGAACAAGCCAATGCCGGAGTTGCCATTTCCAGAGGTCAGAGGACGGAGGCCAGAGATCAGGCTCTGATAAACAAGACAAGCTAATGCCGGAATTACCTGACGTAGAAGCATTCAAGCGATATCTGGAGACCACGTCGCTGCATCAGTGCATCGCGCATGTCGATATGCTCAGCGCTGATTTATTGAAAGGCGTGTCGGGACGTGAGCTCGCGCGCCAGTTGAGAGGGCGACGTTTCGAATCGACGCGGCGCCATGGCAAACACCTTTTTGTGCGCACAGACGACGATATCTGGCTGCGGTTGCACTTTGGCATGACCGGCTCTCTGCGTTACTTCAAAGACGAAAAAAAAGCGCCGCGCCACACGCGGGTGCTGTTCCTTTTCGCAAAAGACTACCGGCTCGCCTTCGACGATCAGCGCAAGTTTGGCGAGATCGGACTAATCAAGGATGTCAGCGAGTTTTTGAAAAAGCGGGTGCTCGGCTCCGACGCGCTCGATGTCGATCTTCCGGAATTCAAGAAGGTGTTCGCGTTGTGAGCGAAAAAGTTCTGCTCACCGGCCGTCCCGGCTGCGGCAAGACGACACTGATCAAGCGTGTTGTAAATAATCTGCCGCGACGGGCTGGTGGCTTTTACACCGAGGAAATCCGCGACGGTGTTACCCGCGCCGGATTTAAGATCGTGACGCTCGATGGCGAGGAGGTCGTGTTCGCCCATGTCGACCTGAAAACGCCCGAGCACCTAGGGAAATACGGGCTTGATCTTTCGGCGCTGGAAACGATCGGCGTGGGCGCGGTCCGTCAGGCGGTCCGGTCGAGGCGACTTGTCGTGATCGATGAAATCGGTCCGATGGAAATCCGCTCGGCGATTTTTCGGCACGCAGTAAACGAGGCGCTCGACAGCGGAGTCCCCGTACTCGCGACAATCTTCGCGCGATCCCTGCCGTTTACCGATGCGATCAAGTCACGTCCCGATGTGACGTTAATCGAAGTTCGCCCGGACAATCGCAAGCGACTTGTCTCAGAACTGTCAGAGCGGATTCAAGCGCTGAATCCAGACTGATGAAACAATTCGCCGCAGATCTTCAGCATGTCGTGTGGAGCAATCCGCCCACCGGCTCTGTTTCTGCGAGTTGGTTGTAAAGCTCCACGGCTTCGGCGGTGGGCAGCACATGCGCTGCGATCTCACGTTCCTTCAAGAAATCCAAAGTCTCGCGCGGAACGTGAAGGCATTCCTTCATTCCCCGTGAGAGCACGACGATTCTTGCGCTGTGATCGAGCAGTTCCTGTACGTCGGCCGACTGAATGCCCGGCGAGTGCTCGGTCCCACTCTCCCGCCAGTTCCATTCACGCGACCCGCCAGGAAACAGCTTTGCATCCTTGTAAGGCTCGGCTGTCCCTTCCACCTCGAGTCGCCCCCAGGAGACGTGCTTGATCCGCGGCGACCGGTGTTGATTTTTCATAGCAGAAAAAATCGACTCCGACGACGACTACGCCGCGGCAGCGGTGAGCCGCTTCGCTTCGCCGCGTTCGTACTCGTAGAGGAATCCGATGAATTGGCGTCGATGGGCCTGTTCCTCTCCAGTGATTTCCAGAATGAGATCCTGCGTTACCAGATCGACCGGATCACGCATCTTGATCAGTTTCTTGTATTGATCGATCGCCTCCTCCTCAGCGCGGATCACGCCGCGAATCACTGCAATCAAGTCCGTGCTGTCGTCCGGCGGCTGCAAATAACGCTGTCCGCGAGCTAGATCAAGCGAGCCGGGAACGCGTCCTTCGAGCACCTTGATTAGGTTGCCCAGCTTTCGTGCGTGGCCGAGCTCCTCCTCAATGTCGCGGAGAAGCGCTTTCTTAATTTCTTCTGCGCGCACCCCGTCGAGATCGATCGAGTTGGCCAGATAATTTTCCACCGTCTCCAGTTCCATTGCGTAGGATTTTCTCAGTTCATTAATCATGTCGTGATTGGTTGCCATGGCTGTTTACCCTCCTTTTAAAGAAATCGTTGCCGGCAGTCTCTGCGGGTCTTTTCGGTCACGCGAAACTGGCGGAGCAACGAGCTTGACGCGTCGGCATCGCATGCACAGCTCACTGCTCGTCTCCTACCGTGGGTCCAATGTGATGATTGATTGCAGCCTTGATTGGCTGGGAAAATTTGAGCGGCTGCGTCCCGGCGCGATCGTGCTTACACACGCGCATCCGGATCACGCCTGGGGATTGAAGAAAGGCGCGTCGTGCCCGGTGCATGCGCCGCAGAAAACATGGCGCACATTGCAACGCTGCAAGATCGACAACCGCCAACTGATCCAAGAGCGCGATCCAACGAAAATCTGCGGTATTACATTTGAGGCATTCCCGGTCGAACATTCGATTCTTGCGCCCGCGGTCGCATATCGCATTAGCGCGGGTCGGGCCTGCATTTTTTATGGACCAGATCTTCTATTCATTCACGATCGCGCCGCAGCGTTGAAAGATGTGCAGGTTTACATCGGCGATGGGGCGACTCTCATGCGGTCGTTCGTTCGTAAGCGAGGCGACAAACTCATCGGACACGCGACTGCTCGAACGCAACTCGGATGGTGTGAGAAAGAGAGGGTGCCCCGAGCCATAATCACGCATTGTGGATCGGAGATTGTCACCGGTGATCAGCGCAAGCTCAGTACGAACCTCCGCGCGATGGCCGCCGAGAGGGGTCTGGACGCGCGCATTGCACACGACGGAATGGAGCTCATTCTAAGATAAACAACGCCGATGGAGGTTTACGCCTAAACGCATGAATAATTAGCGAGGATTGGCGAAATCAGACAGCAGCCATACGGCTGGAATAACTCGGCGCGACGAAATCCTTTTATGAACTCGTTTCCAGCCTGGTTAATCGCACTGATCTTTTTATCGCTCACGGCCGTCACCCCGCGTGCGCAGGTGCCGGAAGAAAAATCGGCTCCGTTAAAAGCCATTGCCGTGCTCCATTCTACCCAGGGCAACAACATTACCGGCACCGTCACGTTCACTGAAGTCGCCGACGGAGTGCAGGTTCAGGCGGAAATCACCGGCCTGAGTCCGGGCGAGCATGGTTTTCATGTACATGAGTTCGGCGATTGCAGCGCGGCCGATGCGAGTTCTGCCGGAGCTCATTTCAATTCAACCAGTCAACCACACGGGGCACCCGATGCCGCGGCACGGCATGTGGGAGACATGGGCAACGTCGAGGCGGACGCGTCGGGCGCGGCGAAGTTGACTTATTTGGATCACAACATGTCTCTGGCAAACGACCAACGGTCGATTATCGGACGGTCCGTAGTTGTTCACGCGAAAGCGGACGATCTAAAATCGCAACCGGCCGGCGACTCGGGAGCGCGCGTCGCATGTGGCGTGATTGGACGTGCAAAAAGCCAGTAGCGTCGCCGATTCAACTGACAAGCAAAGTTATCTCGCAGCGCGGACCGAACAGTCGCGAACGTCCGATTTATTCTTGCAAACGAAAGTCCTTATCGAAGGCAGCGAAGAGATCGAGATATTGTTCAACGTACCGGGTCAGCAGAAATTTTTCGCGCACAGTTTCGCGAGCCTTCTGTCCTATTTCCTCGCGCAATTTCTCATCCTTCAGCAAGCGAACGATGCCAGCGGCGGCTTCTTCAATCGACGAAACGAGAAATCCATTAACGCCGTTCTCGATCTGATAGCGAATGCCGCCGACGTTTCCGCCAATCACAGGCGTGCCTTTCCACATTGCCTCGGCAACCGTGAGTCCGAAGCCTTCGCGCAAAGACTTTTGCAACACGACCGCCGCGCGCGTTTGCAACGCATTCACCAATGCGGTGTCATCGCCACTGGTCAGAATCAGGATGTGCTCACCCTGGCAGGCGCAGAGTGACTCGAAAATCTCTCGGCCTTCAGGATCGTCCGTTGCGAAATTGCCGAGCAAGACCAGCCTGGCATTGACTTTTTTGTGCGCCAGCTTAAACGCCTCCACCACTCCCTCTGGATCCTTCCACGGATCGAAGCGTGAAATTTGCACCACCAATGGCAGATCGGTCGGGATCTTGTAGTGAGCGAGGCGCTCGTCGATGTCTTTGTTGCTCAACTGGCGATTTTTAATGCTGAATGGGTTGATAGCAGGCATGAATACGCGCTGTGGCGGCTTCATCTCCTGCTGGTATTCGGGACAACTCACGACGGCGACGTCGTACTGGTCGATCCAATGGCGCAAATATTTCCACATTTCAGCATCGGGCCGTGAGAGATCGATATGGCAGCGCCAGATCCATGGGCATTTTTTTTCATAGTGCTCGATGAACGGAAGCGGTTGCGGATCGTGGACGATGACGAAATCGTGCTCTAGAAAATTGCGGACGCTGTTTTCGTAAATGACCTGTTCGTAAATTTCTTTTTTGATGCTCGAGAGATCGATCTCTCCGCCTTGGAGCGCGTTGTGCATCTTCTTCGTGATCGAGAAAAAGTCAGCCGTTCCCTGAATTACGCGCCACTCGGTGCGAAGGCCGAGGCTGTTCATGAGCAGGGTAAGAGAGGAAATCGTCTCCGCCACGCCGCCTCCGTAGTATGTCGAATTGAAATTGGCCACGCGGAGACCCTTGAGCCCCCGGGCCTTCTCGCGGATGCGCTCGACGTTCTTGATTCCAATAAACGGCTCGTAGTCTTCAATCTGCGGGATGCGGTAACGGGCCATTTGCTAAGTGATTCGTTTGCCGTCGCGGACACGCTCGCCGATCACGCGAGCGGCGATTAACTTTTTGCAGGATCTGGATCTATCCCTAAATGCAAAAACCTAAAATCGATGACAAGCTAACGCTGCTGACTGACTTCGGCGAGACAGAAGCGATTTGTGCCGAGGTACTCGACGATCCGGGCACGGCAGGCGGCGTGTTGCTCAAAGTGATGGCACGGGGCCCATTCGAGGAAGGCCAGCAGTGCTGGATTCTTGATCGCGACGGATCGAAGATTGGCGCGACAGTCGAGAACGTCTTCAAGCAAACCATCGACAGCGAAGTGACGCTGTCCACAGTCCTGCCTGCGTAATCGGCGCAGGCTGGCGCGCCCCGAAGAGCCAATATCTGTTCCGTTACATGCAGGCTTGCTTTCGGCTCGCGTTTTTACTGTGATTACGGTGTGCGCGCCGATCCTGACGACGTGACTTCACTGAGCGCGACTGGTTCGGTGCCTGCCGGCGCGGGGATGTTTGCCACCACACACTGGAGTGTGGTGCTGGAGGCACAAGGTGAATCGTCGGCAGCACAACAAGCGCTAGAAAATCTTTGCCGCACTTATTGGCGGCCTATTTATGGCTTCGTCAGGCGAGAGGGTACTAAACCAGAGGAGGCGAAAGATCTCACGCAGGGGTTTTTCGCGCTGATTTTAGAGCGCAAAGATTTCCAGTCTGTGCGACAGGAAAAGGGCCGTTTGCGTTCCTTTCTTCTGGCTTCGCTCAAGCATTTCATGGCGAACGAGCGCCGTGATGCCGCGACGATCAAACGTGGCGGCGGCCGAACGCTGATTCCGCTCGACGGGATCACATCGGACGATTCTGACGAGTTCCATCGCAGCAACATGCTGAGCGCCGATCTGCTTTATGATCGCCGCTGGGCGTTCACTGTACTCGACCGCGTGTTCACACGCTTGCGCGAGGAATCTCACGGATCAGCTAACGCGCCGCTGCTGGAGCGGTTGAACACACTGCTGTCTGACGAACCGGATCGACCGTCGCAAGCGGAAATTGCGCGCGAGTTTGGCATGACCGAGAACGCGATCAAACAAGCGTTCCATCGACTGCGACAGCGTTACCGACAGCTGTTGCGTGAGGAAGTCGCGCACACTGTGGCAACGCCCGCCGAGATTGAAGACGAACTGCGTCACCTCATCACCGCGTTGCGCTCGTAACCTATCAGGAATTTCCGTGCAGTATTTAAGTGAAGGGAATGGCCGGACGATGAGAATCACAACAGGCGAATTTTGTCGCAAATGCGGAGCAGCCATTCCACCGAATTCCCCGCAGCAATCGTGCGGCGCCTGTCTGCTGGAAACGGGTCTCGGCCCAGTCGAGCCCGAGCCTGAAGTAAATGTCGATCTTGGGTCGTCGCCGATGTTGATGGACTTCGGCGATTACGAATTGCTCGAGCAAATTGGCCGTGGCGGACAAGGCGTAGTATTTCGAGCACGCCAGAAGAGCCTCAATCGCATCGTCGCGGTCAAAGTCATCGGATTAGGCCATTGGGCCACCGAAGCACACCTCAAACGTTTCCGTCTCGAGGCCGAAGCGGCAGCCAGGTTAGAGCATACCGGTATCGTTCCAATCCACGAAGTTGGCGAGCGTGATGGCTCATGCTATTTCAGCATGAAATTCGTCGAAGGCGGCCAACTCGATGAAGTAGTCAGGCGGAAGCCGATGTCGATCCGGCAAGCGGCAGAATTGATAGGAAAGGTGGCGCGCATCGTGCATTACGCCCATGAGCACCGCATTTTGCACCGCGATATCAAACCGGGAAACATTCTCCTCGATGCAAAAGGCGAACCGCACCTCACTGATTTTGGCCTGGCGCGATTGGTCGAGAGTGAGAGCACCGTCACGCGCACGATGGAAGTTTTGGGCACGCCCAGTTACATGGCGCCAGAGCAAGCAGTGGGAAATAACGCGGCAGTGAGCAACGCCACCGATGTCTATGGGCTTGGTGCAGTTCTTTACCAACTGCTGACCGGCCATCCGCCTTTTGCTGGCGGTACCACCTACGAGACTATCAAGTTACTCGAAGATACCGAGCCGCGGCCGCCGCGGTTACTCAATCCCAAAGTAGATCGCGACCTCTCTACGATTTGTCTCAAATGCCTCGAGAAAGATCCAAAGCGTCGATACGCTTCCGCTCTGGCGCTTGCGGAAGATCTCAACCGTTGGCTAAAGTATGAACCGATTCAGGCGCGGCATTCTGGAGTTTTCGCGCGAGGAAAGAAATGGGTGCGGCGCAATCCAACCAGCGCGGTACTTGCAGCGTCGCTGATGGCACTGGCGGCACCTGCGGGCTGGATTATTTGGAAAAGTGAATTTATTCGACATCCGGTTACAAACGGAATCGCCGTCCTGCAGGACGACATTCTGACCAAGCTGGCGAGGATCGCCGATCTGAAAGTGATCAGTCGGAGCAGTGTGATGGAATATCGCGAAAAACGAAATGTGCGACAGATCGGAAATGATCTGCGCGTATCGCATCTTCTGGAAGGCAGCGTCCGCAGGATCGGGACACGGTTTCACATGAACGCGCAGTTGATCGACACGCGCACTGACACTCACGTGTGGGTGGAGCAATACGACGGCGATTTCAATGATCTGTTCGCAATTCAAAGCGAGATCGCGCAGAAAATTGCCGGCCAACTCCGCGCCAAAATCTCACCTGCGGAGAAACTGGCGATTGAACGTAAACCAACGACCGATCTCGTCGCTTTCGAGCTCTATTCGCGTGCCATTAGTTCAACACCAACATTCCGTGGCGGCACCGCTGGTTCGGGACAGCAGGCTATCGATCTGCTAAACCGGGCTGTGGCGCGCGATCCATCATTTTTCGACGCCTATATCGCACTCGCCGTGCATCATGACCAGCTTTACTTCTTTAATCTTGACCATACTCCTGCGCGGTTGGCGTCAGCGGAAGCAGCCGTCCAAGAAGCATTCCGCATCCGTCCAAATGCCGGCGAAGCACACCTTGCACGAGCATATCATCTTTATAATGGATACCTCGACTACGAGGGTGCTCTGGCTGAACTGGAAGTTGCTCGCCAGACGCTGCCCAATCATCCGCGAATATTTCGAATAACGGGTTTCATCCAAAGGCGTCAAGGGCGCTGGGAAGAGTCCATAAGGAGCTTCGAGCGGGCAATTGAGCTCGACCCGCGCAACGTCAACACGCTCGACAACCTCGGAGATAGTTACGCAGCGCTCCGGCGTTATGCTGAGCAAAAATCGAAGCTCGATCGCATATTGGCTATCGAGCCAAATGATGTTCCGGCAAAAGTGGGGCGCGCACTCGTGGAACTGAATTGGAAAGCTGATACCAGACCGTTGCATCAATTGATTGACGAAATCCGGGCGGCAAATCCAGCTGCCATGCCGAAGATCGTCCCTTGGCGGCTGCTTTGCGCACTTGTCGAACGCGACGTCGCTGCCGCCAAAGAGGCATTGCTCGCCGCCGGCGAAGAGAGCCCGTTAGGCGGCGACGCCGTTCATTTCCCGCGTCCTTTCGTGGAAGGCCTTATCGCGCGCATGACAAACGACGAGCACGAGGCGCAATTGGCTTTTACTGCTGCGCGCGCGGAACAGGAGAAAATCGTCCAGGCTGAACCAGATTACGGTCCGGCATTGTGCGTGCTCGGTGTAATCGATGCCGCCCTCGGGCGGAAGGATGAGGCCTTGCGCGAAGGCCGGCGCGCGATCGAGCTTCTTCCCGTGGAAAGGGACTCAGTCAATGGTCTCCACATGATCGAACATTTGGCAATGATTGCTGCGTGGGTCGGTGAAAAGGATCTCGCCTGCGAACAACTCACCGCTGCCGTTCGTTACCCCGGTAGCGGGTATGTTGTTACCTATGGCGAATTAAAACTGCTGCCAGACTGGGATCCGCTACGCGGCGAGCCGTGCTTCGAAAAAATCGTCGCCTCCCTCGCGCCGAAGTGAATTTAACCACGGATTACACTGATAACACGGATGGATAGGGCGCGACCGCCAGCAGGGCTGAATCGCGCGCCCAATTGTAGGGCGTCTGTGTCAGACGCCAGCCAAGAACCCATCCGTTACATCCGCATCATCCGTGGAATTACGCGGTCGCGATTCAACGGGAAACCAATTCCCTGGCCCCGCTGAAGCCTTGGCGAAGGAGGTCACGATTTACGTCGAGGAGTCCTTTCGGCGTAACCTCCAACTGGTTTCCGTTCTGTACACCAGTGAACGGCCGGAAATGACCTCCCACGGTGGGAAGCCAAGGAAGGCCAAAACCAGAAAAGGAAAATTAGTTTATGAAAAACCAAAACATTGTGTTCACAAGAAGCGTTCCCAAGATGTCGAAGGCCCGGCTGTTTAGGTCGGTTCTGGCGCTGGGGATAGTCGCATTGATCATGCACGTCTCCCTGCCGCGCGCCCAAGCCTATGATCTGAGTAGCCTCAACGGCAGTTACGCCGACTTTTTCTCGGGCCTTGCTCCAGTAAGCCCCGAGGGGCCACACCGCCCCGTGCCCATAAGCGCGTATTTGCCATTATACGCGGCGGGCTTGTGGACGTTTGATGGCGCAGGCGGCCTCACGACACGTCTGGTCTTCAACTTCGGTGGCGGCTTTATATTCGGCGATAATTGGGATCTGAATCTCACCGGAACCTATACCGTGAATGCGGACGGTACTGGCACCATGACTTTTGCGGGGATCCGTCGCCGCCACTTCGTGATTGGCGCTGGCGGAAACGAGCTTAAGTATATTGATACAGACCCCACAGGCGGCGACGTAGTCGGCGGTTCCATGGTCAAACAATAGCAGACAATAGCTCTGAAGCAGCTCGCGATCAGCCGTCACGCTTCGCTGTGTGGCGGCTGATTGTTTCTCCGCGTGCGGGAAGCACGCGCCCCGGTGTGTGGGCGATGGCGCGCTCGATGGTATTTCTCTGCTAATAAAAGGCAACAAAGAGAACAAGACTGTCTTTCGATTCGCCGGAACCAAACAGAGCCTTCCCTTCCTTTGTTTCCTTTGGTTTGAGGAACTTCTGACATTTCCACGTAACCTCGCGCTCGTTTCAGTTCTGTACTTCGGTGAACGGCTAGAAATAACTCCTCACGATGAGGAATCAGAAAAGGCCAAAACAAGAAAAACCAAATCAACCAAAGGAACAAAAGATGAACCTTAAAAAGCAAATAGCAGTTATCGTTCTTGCCCTGACAGCGACCACTTCGCCAGTCTGGAGCCAGGACAGACAACCGTTACCATCACCGACCGCCCACACCCTTCACGGGACGTGGCGCGTTACCAGAACCGGGGTCGACTGTATAACTGGTCAGGATATATTGTCATTTCCGGCTATCATGACCTTCAACCAAGGCGGCACTTACACCGGCTATGGGGTCCCACCTGGTGGCGATCCCGGTCAGGGGACCGAATACGGTGTTTGGCAGCGCGAGCCAGGCAGTCATAATTACTCGAATAGAGCTGTGTTTTACAGCTATACCGCGGAAGGCGATTTTGACGGCAGAGGTGAAGCTACCGAAGCGATACAGCTCACCACCGCCGACAGCTTCACTGGTACTGGCACGGTCCAGATCTTCGACGCTGATGGGAATCTAATCGCCACCATTTGCGCCACGAGCACTGGAACGCGATTTGAATAAAGATCATGGGATTTGGTGCGTTCTATCCGCGCCAAACCCGTTCACTCGCGAACAGAAAGACCGTCTGCTAGAAAAGCGATTTCACAAATGTTGTAGCCACCGGCCTGTGGCCGGTCTGCTTCCGGCGGTGCCTTTTCACATCAGCGAGACGGCCCACAGGGCCGTGGCTACAGCGGCCACAGTCTTATTTAACTCGATCTAGTCGGCGATACGTTGCGCTATTATGATTTGTCTCGGACATCGCTGCTTTGCAGTAGAACCGCGCCAACACGTTTCATCTCGTCAAGCGCGCGACCGATGTCACCCGGATTTAGCTCGATCCCACGGCAGCCATCCAAGATAATGTAAGTGTTCAATCCAAGCTGCCGAGCATCCAGCGCGCTGTATTTGACGCAGTAGTCCAATGCCAGGCCCATAAGGTAGATCTCCCTGATCGATCGTTTCTTTAAGTAATCAGCAAGACCGGTGTGTCGTCGATGAGCGTTGTCAAAAAAAGTGCTGTAACTATCAATGTTTCGCTCGATCCCCTTGTGAAAAACATGAGCGATGCGGCTCGTGTCGAATGCGGCGGCAAACTCTGCACCATAAGTGTTTT
>VBQB01000094.1 GCA_005887855.1 Verrucomicrobiota bacterium
GATCTTCTTCGAAAACGTCGTGATGAAGGCCGTTGAAAGCGCGCCCTCGGCGAACAAATCACGCAGCAAATTTGGCAGTCGAAATGCCATTAGGAACGCGTCGAGATTTTTTCCCGCGCCAAACAGACCGGCGAAGACCATCTCTCGGATCAAGCCGAGCAGGCGACTGCACAGAATGGCGATGGCGACGACTCCCGTCGCGCGCGTGCTCACTCGCCGATGCTCCACTGTAGTCATCGGCGAACAAAGAACAGTGTCTGTCAATTTACGAAAGAAAAAACTTCGCGGAACATCGTCGTACTTCCTCGCTTGCTAGGGTCGTCGCGCTGCGCCGACCGGACGCCGCAGCGCGGCGTCCCTACCTGGCTATTTCAAAAACAAATTCATACTGTCAAAATCGAGGATGCCATGACAGTTGAAGAGCAGATCCATGCCCAGGATCCCATTGATCCGTGTGTTACTCTGCTGCAGGGCGAAGTTGGGCAATACGGACACACCAAATTTTGCAGCCGGCACTTTAAAATCACCGATCGTAAGATCGTTGATTTGCCCGATACTAAGTTGCCGCACGACGCCGGTCGTGAAACGTGCAGAGGCCTGTGTCGGCTGTAACGCGATTCCGAGGGACCGGACGACAGCTTCGTTGAGAGTCGTAATAAATGCACCCGTATCGACAAGGAGTCGGCCTGTCTGCCCGTGAATCGAACATGGCACCGTAAAAGCGCCATTTCCCTCCTGTTGCAGCGGCACCTTCGTGAATTTCTCCGATAAAGCTACGGAGGGCAGTTCCGATGGCCGTGACCGTTCGGCTTTGAAGAAAATGAATTTCGTCCGACAATTAATTACTGCCTTGTGACGGACGAAAATGTCCCTACCGAGCACACCGTCGACACGAATATCCCCGCCTTCCAAGCGGTTCGAAAAGCTACTCCGGGCGTTGGCGCTAAGCAACGCAACCAAGCTGCTGCCAAAATCCATGGTTCCGGCTGTGAGACTTCTAACGAAACCTACGGGGACTAGCTGGCCGTTAATTTGGGTAGACCCGACATAGCGCAAACCGTGTCGCGAGGGACTTACGCCAAATGACTCGGCTGAGCTTGCATCCAAAATGTTTTGATTGGCGCCGGTATCAACAAGCAAATTAGCGGGATGCCCATTGATCGCGACGGATAGTATCATTTTGTTTAACGGCCCGTAATGAACCGGCACGGCCTTGTATCCACCTAACTGCATCGGCCGAACGTCTTTGGCCGCGGCGAAAATCGGGATCAGGCCAATCGTGAACAGGCCAAAGAGAATCCGAAAACATCGAACGCGACCCCGGGGAATCGTCAGGTTTAAACCCCAACTTCGCATTGTCGAATCTATACGACGGACCCTGGACGCGCATCACATTCCGGTTGGGCAATCGATGAATGTCCATGGAATCTTGAACCGTTTGGAGAGATGTGCGGCGAGGGCTTTTACGCCGAAGGTTTCGGTGGCGTAATGGCCGCCTAGCAACAGATTTATCCCAAGTTCTTCGGCAGCGACGGCGGCCCAATGCGGCGCTTCGCCTGTGATAAACGTGTCGACCTGTTCCTGCGCGACTCTGTAGATCTCCGAGCCGGCGCCACCGGTGATGATGCCAATCGTATTCGTATTTCTTGGGCCGAAGCAGAATGCATTCAATGGACCGCCGAGTGCTTTCTGCAATTTTTGCACGAGCCCATCTCGCGACAACGAAGCGCGCGCTTTTAAGCCGATTAACTGGCCCTTTTCTTCCAGGAATGGCTGCGTGGATTTAAGTCCAAGCATCGCCGCAAGCTGCGCGTTATTGCCGACCTTCGGATGGATGTCGAGCGGCAGATGCGCACTGTAAAGCGCGATGTCGTTTTCAAGCGCGAACTTCAATTGCCGATGTAGCGCGTTTGCGATGGGGCGCAATCCGGGCCAAAACATTCCATGATGCACGATCAAAAGATCGACATTTTTCTTTGCAGCTCCCGTTAAGACGCGAGTCGAAACATCGACAGCGGCTCCGATTCTCGTGACACGCCCCGAGTTTTCGATTTGCAGACCATTTAGAGCATTGTCCCAGTCGGCGATCTCACGGATGCGGAGATAATCGTCAACGTACTCAACGATCTCAGGAGCAAGAGGCATGGGTGAATTTTGCGCTGTATCACCCGAATGCACACGACCTTTATTAATTAGATCTTTCTTTGCGGAGCGAAAACCAAAAGTGAGTCGCGAACACCGCGGACCTGTTGCGGTGGCAACTCTTCGAGACTCGACCAGTCCTGGAGACGGTCACGCACCGCCCCAGTGATAAGGAGTGGCTTCCCCACGGTTTTGGTGAGGCCCTCGACGCGCGACGCGATGTTCACGGTATCGCCAATCGCCGTAAACTCGAGCCGCTGCGGCGAGCCGATGCTGCCGACGATGGCTGGCCCGGAATGAATCCCGATGCCGATTCGCAGCGGTTCGCGACCGCCCGCCGCCAAATTGCGATTGAGCTCTTCCACCGCGAGTAAAATGTCTCGGCCTGCCGCCACTGCGTTCTCCGCATTATACGATTGCGAATCGCCCGCACCAAACACGGCCATAAATCCGTCACCCAGGTATTTGTTGACCATACCGCCATGCTCTTCCTCGACTGCACGCACCGCGACACGAAAGAAATCATTCAACATTTCGACCGTCTCTGCTGGCCGCAAAACGCCAGCCCGTGCCGTGAATGACCGAATGTCGACAAACATCACCGTGATTTCCTCCTCCACGCCACTTAGTCCAGGATCGCGCGCGAGAATTTGCTCGGCCGCGCGTTCGCCTACGTGCAATCCAAATGTTTGCCGCAATTTTTCTTTATCTTTCAGACCGCGAATCATGTTGTTGAACTCGCCGAGCAAAAGACCGAATTCGTCGGCGCGCGCGACCGGGACATCGACGTCGAACTTTCCCCGCGAAACCGCGTCGGCCGCGGCGCGAAGTTGATCGATCGGTTTGGCGACTAGCCAACTGATCATGAGCGCCGTGCAAAGGCCAAACGCGATCCCAATTGTGCCGACGAAAACGGCGAACCATGCTGCGTTGGTGCCAGGCGCTTTCGGTGCGAACGAGAGAAGAAGGAGCGAGCCTATCGGACAGAGCGATGCCGAGATCGCCCAGAGAATGCCGCGCCCGCGGAGCGAAAGCGTGACCACGCCGGGGATGAGATCCGCGCGGACATCGCGAAAAAAAATGGGAAACAATCCCCAATGAGTCGCCAGCTCGACCAGGAAAATCGAGTGCGTGATCGAGATGAAACCGGAAATACAAAATGAAACGGGCAAGTGCCAGAGCAATCGCGTGTCGAGCGACAGTTCCACTTGCATGAGCGAGCCGAGAAAAACAGGAATGCACAGAAACCACGCACCGCCGCAAATCGCCGCGGCAAACCAAGGCAAATGGATGAGCCGGCGGCGCGCCTGCGTGAGCGATTTCGGATCGATTATCGATCCACGACAAAGGTGGCGAAAAGTGGGAGCGAAGTAGCGGATCCGTTTCACCCAAAGCCAGATCCCGATTGGAAAGACCAATGTGTTGTAAATGATGATTGTCGCAAAGAAGCGCTGCTTTAGAGCGGGCAACGTGAGCATCGGCTCGATGACGGCCGCGTTGTACCAAATGTTGAATGCGCTTCCGAGCAATTGCGGAATCACGGGCGCAAGCGCGACAATCAGCAGCGCGTAGCGTTCGCGCGCTGGATTCACTTCCGCCGGAGGGTCCATGGCCGAAAATAATCAAACAAAATCAAACGCCCGGGAAGTGCGTCGCGGTTGTAATCACGAAGGACACCCGGGAAATCCGTGAGCGGTCCAAATTCAAATCCAGCGCTCAATGGTCTGAAAAAATTGTCTTGATGACTTGGAAACACGTAACGCGGGCGCAATTGCCGGACGGCGGCCGAAAATCGTGCGCGCGAATCGGGCAATGCGGCACCCAAAATCGCAAGATCGACAGGTGCGATGTCCGCCGGCGGCAACATCGCGGACGTTCCGCCCGAGTCGACAAAAATACGTTCACCCTCGATTTCGATCAGATAGACGAGCGGTTCACCGCAAACCCAATCGGCGGCGCGCCGTGGCGGAGCAGCTCCTCGAGGTTCCCCGGCAAACGGCACTACCGAGAAAAGCCGATCATGTGTCGCCTCGAGCACGTGAATTTTCCAGGGACCGATTCGACGCACGTTTCCAGCAGTCACCGGGTCGCAACGCGCTGCCGGCGCACCCGCGCGCTCGGCCAACTCCACCGCTGTTCGCGAGCCGATCAGGCGCGCGCCTGTTTTGCGCATGAGAAGTGGGGCGTCGAGCAAGTGATCCACATGCCCATGCGTTACAAGAATAGCATCAACTTTGGGCGCGAGATGTTTCATCGCGTCGTCGATGCGATGCACGTCTGGTTGAACAGTCGATCCAAGGGCTACCCGCGAAAAATTGATGCGCGAAAAATAAGGATCGACAAGAAGTGCGTGAGTTCCTGATTCAAACTCGAATCCATTCGTCCCAAGATAAGTTATGCGTATTCCGCCGCCAGTCGGTTTAGCCGGCGAAAGGTCAGCCACCACCAACTGTGAATATCGTTCAAGTCCGGCGCAAAGAGTTTGCGCTGAGATGAGGAGACAAGAAAGGACGTGTCTCATGGGACCACGAACTTATGAGCCTACGTTTTAACGAATGGAAGCGCTAAACCGACACTCGTCATTCCGAGCGAAGCCGAGGAATCCCGATGCGCCACCCTCAAGCAATATCGCGGGATCCTTCGACTCTGCTCAGGATACAGCTTGCATGGTATGTCAAGTTTGCTTGACGAATTCCACGCGTCTTGTGACCTTCAATGGTCGATCGAAATGAATATGGAGTACACCGACGCACCAACAACGCAGGCTGCACCGAGTGAGACCGATAAAATGCCGTGTCCTTATTGCGGACATTTGTTGCCGAAGGACGCGCAGAGTTGCGATCAATGTGATTGGACGCGGGGCGCCACCGAGACGGCGGAAGGGAAGGCGAGCGATGCGATGGCGGTGTTGTTAAGTATTATACCCGGCCTGGGGCATATCTATAAAGGTCACAGACTTGCAGGTTTCTTGTGGATGGCTGGCGCGGTTCCCGCCGGAATTTTCGTGTTTCTGGCCGCAATCGCATCTGCGGGCTTCGGCGCGGGTCTCTTCTTCTTCTACTTGATCGCGGTAATGCTTCATGCGTACGCAGTTGATGATCGCGTCGTGCCGCCAAAAGAAGACGACGGCGAACAGTATTAAGGACGTTGAATCGTTAAGACGTTACATCCGAGCCGATTCGCGAATCTCGATTCTCGAATTACGAACGCCCCACTGCAGCGTAAATTTCTTCCAGAATTTCCCGCAATCCGTAACGAAATTTCCAGCCGGGATAGTGTTTCTGAAATTTGCTCACATCACTGATCCACCAGATGTGGTCGCCGGCGCGGTTCGTCTCCTCGTAACTCCAAGTTAATTTGCGTCCGCTAATTTCTTCACACAAATCGATTGCTTCGAGCATCGAACAGTTACTATGCCGGCTACCGCCGATGTTATAAACTTCCCCGATCCGCGGCGCGCGAATGAATTCCACAAATGCTTCGACCAGATCGAAGCTGTGAATGTTGTCGCGCACCTGTTTCCCTTTATATCCGAAGACCCGATACGGTCGATTTTTTACTGTGCATATCATCAAGTAAGAAAGAAAACCATGTAGCTCTGTGCCGGCATGTGCCGGCCCGGTGAGGCAACCGCCGCGAAAGGAAACGGCTGGCAATCCGAAATAACGTCCATATTCCTGCACCAGAAGATCGGCCGCAGCTTTCGATGCCCCGAAAAGCGAGTGCTTGCTGTAGTCGATGCTCATCGTTTCGGAGATCCCCGGCTCATACTCATGGCCAGGCTCGATTTCCCATCGCTTCGATAATTCGCGTAATGGCAGGCGGTTCGGGGTGTCGCCGTAAACTTTATTTGTCGATGTAAAAATAAATGGCGCCTCGGGCGAAAACGTCCTTGCCGCTTCCAGCAAATTCAAGGTGCCGTTTGCATTGACCGTAAAATCGGTCTGCGGATCACGCGCCGCCCAATCATGCGATGGCTGCGAAGCGGTATGCACAATCGCATCGATCTTACCCTGATGGCGTTTGAATAACTCGATGACTGCAGACGCATCCCGAATGTCGAGATCGTGATGCTCGTAATCACGAACATTTGTGATCAAATCATCGCGCGACTTTTTGGTGGAAGCTTCTACGCCAAAGAACTGCGCACGCATGTCGTTGTCGATCCCAACAACGCGCGCGCCCTCCTGCGCGAATCGTTTGACCGTTTCCGAACCGATCAATCCCGCAGACCCCGTGATGATGGCTGTGCGCATTTAGGTCAATTCAAGGTAATATCGCCAATACTCAAGACGATTGCCCGAGAATCCAGGTTACATTTCCAGCTACGGCCTCGACTCGCGATGCCGGCAACTGCGGATCGCCTCGCAGGATGCGATCGATCAAGTCGGCGTTTTTTGTTGCGTTCACGAGGAAGCAAATCTGGCGCGCATGATTGATGAGGGGAAAGGTGAACGTCAGTCGCCACGAATTAAATTTCGGCACAAAATTCGCGATCACTCGCCGGCTCGTTTCTTCGAGGCCGGCGGTATCCGGAAACAGAGACGCGGTGTGCCCATCGTCACCCAATCCGAGCAGAATCAGATCATGCCGATAAATGTGTTCCCCGCGCTGCGCCGCCGATAGGTCGAGAAGATCTTCATATTCCAGGGCCGCGATTTGCGGATCGATTTCGCCACGCATGCGCGCGATCGATTCTTCGGGAATCGCGGCGGGAACGAAGAGGGTTTCGCGTGCCATGCGAAAATTGCTCTGCGAGTCATCCGGTGGGACGCAACGCTCATCTCCAAACGTGATCCGAATCCGCTCCCATGGCAGATCGTGCCCGATCGTTGCGAGCCTTGCGTAAACTGGCCGGGGAGTATTTCCCCCGGAAAGCGCGATCCGAAATTCATTCCGCTCGTCGATCGCTTTGTGTGCTTGATCAAGAATAAAATCCGCCGCGTCGGCGGCAAGATTCTTCGTGCGAACCACTTCGCGACTCATGCGCGATTGGATTCAAATCGCGCAGTGCGCTTGGCCACGCTTCTCAAGATAGCGCTGATGATAGTCTTCCGCGCGCCAAAACCTGGGCGCCGGTTCGACTTGCGTTACGACCGGCAGGCGAAAACGCCCGCTTTTGTCGATCTTTTCCCTGGAAGCGTCTGCTGCCATCTTTTGCTCGGGCGAATGATAAAAAATCACCGAGCG
>VBQB01000095.1 GCA_005887855.1 Verrucomicrobiota bacterium
CAATATGCTTGGGCGAAGAAGAAAACTAAGGTGATGTACCTCTCCAGCGAACTGTTCATCAACGAGTTCATCGACGCGATCCAGCACAGTAATTTGGTCAAATTCCGAAAGCGTTATCGCCAGGCCGACCTCCTTTTAATCGACGATATTCAATTTCTCGGCGGCAAGGAACGTTCCCAGGAAGAATTTTTTCACACCTTCAACACGCTTTTCGACGGACATAAACAGATCGTGCTCTCCAGCGACCGGCCTGCATCGGAGATCTCCAACTTGGAGCACCGTTTGGTTTCCCGCTTTGAATGGGGACTTACCGCTGAGCTTCAACCGCCGGACATCGAGACGCGCATGGCCATCTTGCGGAAAAAAGCGCACACGATGCAGATCAAACTGGGAGATGAAATTTTCCAGTTTCTTGCCAGTCGCATTCGCTCGAACGTGCGTCGGCTCGAGGGCGCTCTCATGCGCGTCGCATCCTTTGCGTCACTCAGCGGAAAAGAACTCACCCAGGAAGTCGTCGAGCATCTGCTAAAGGACATTTTACAGGAAGAAGGACGGCATTCCATCACGATCGAGCAGATTCAGCGACGCGTAGCGGAGCACTTTGACGTGCGTCTGGCCGATATGACAAGCAAACGACGTCCCGCCAGCATCGCCTTTCCACGGCAGGTCGCGATGTATCTGGCGCGCGAGCTTACGAAGGCGTCGCTGAACGAAATCGGCGACGCATTTGGCGGACGCGATCACGGCACCGTCCTGCACGCCTGCAAGCTGGTGAAGAGGCGCATGGGTGAGCAGGACAACATTCGTCAGACGATTTCCTTCATCGACAGTTCGCTCCAGCGCTGATGCTCGCGCGGAACATAGACTTCCAGTCTGTGCGGTCAGCGGAGTTGGACTCCGCTGTTCTGCCACGAGATTACGGTTGCCGAACAAAATCGGAAGCCTTACATCTTAAGCGCTCCTTTCCGTCATGAAATTCAGTGTCACGAAAGAAAAACTGCTCGAGGGTCTGCAACAAGTCCAAAACGTGGTCAGCACACGTACAACCCTTCCTATTCTTTCAAACGTTCTGTTGCAGGCTGATGACAACGAAGTCCACCTAACTACTACCGATCTGGATGTCGGGGTGCGCGGCAGTTGCGAAGCGCAGGTGGAAAAGGAGGGTGCGACCACACTCCCGGCGCGTCGACTTTTCAACATTGTTCGCGAGCTGCCCTCCAGCGAAATCCAGGTCGATGTCGATGGAAAGAACACTGCGTCGATCAGGAGCGGGCAAAGCTTTTTCAAAATTCTCGGCTTGCCCGAGGAAGAATTTCCGCCCCTGCCCAAATTTGAGGATGCGAAAGTCGTCACGATTCGCCAAAAAGAGCTGCGAGATGGTTTGCGTAAGACTTCCTATGCCATATCCACAGACGAGACCCGTTACGTGCTCAACGGCGTGCTTTTCAGTTTTAAGGACAATAAGCTTACGCTTGTGGCAACGGATGGCCGTCGACTGGCCATGCTCGACATCGAACTGGAATTCCCGCGCAGCCACGAAGCCGACATCATTGTCCCGACAAAGGCCGTGACGGAGTTACAGCGCCTCCTTACCGACGATGGCGAAGTAAAGGTTAGCGTGGGTAGCGGCCAGATTGCGTTTGATCTGAACAAGACGCTGCTCGTTTCGAAATTAATCGAAGGTAATTATCCAAACTATCGTCAGGTAATTCCATCCGAAGCAAAGGAGCGGGTCACGCTCGAGCGGGAGACGTTTCTAAATTCATTACGCCGTGTCTCGCTGCTGGCGAGCGACAAGTCGAACTCGATCAAGCTGAATTTCAGCAAGAATAACATCGAGATAACCGCGAATACGCCGGAGGTCGGCGAAGCGAAGGAGTCGCTCCCCGTTGTCTATAAGGGTCGCGATTTTTCCATCGCCTTTAACCCGGAATTTCTTATGGCGCCGTTGCGCAACCTCACGGAGGACGAAGTTTTTCTCGATCTCATCGACGAAATGAGCCCCGGCGTCTTGAAAATTCAAACACCCTTTCTCTATGTACTGATGCCAATGCGCATCAGCTCGTAAGCTGGTAGGGACGGACCGCCGGGCCGTCCCGCCTCGATCAAGTTTCCAATTTCCGCATTCGGCGCGCCCAGCGGTCGCACCCTGCCAAAGCCGCCATTGTTTCCTCCACCACCGCGACTTCAATATTGTCGATCTTGCCGTCCGCCCCGCGAATCACCTGCACATTCTCATTCATCGGGACCCAGACATCCGGATTGGTCGGGCCGAAAAGCAAAATGCAATTTGCGCCTGCGGCTGCAGCAAGATGCGAAATTCCGCTGTCGTGTCCGAGAAAAATAGCGTCTTGGAATAGTGCCGCCAGTTCCGGAAGCGGAAAATTGCTCGCAAATCGAACGCGCTCATTTTTCCAGATCGCTCGGAGCGGTCTCACTCGATCTTGGTCTGCTTCGCCAGAAACAACGACGAGTGATCCGCGCAGGTCGTTCGAATCAAGCAGATGATTGCCAATATCAATCCAGTTTTCGAGCGGCCAATTTTTCTTTTCGCTTCCGCTGCCCGGATGAAAGACGACGACCGGCTTGGAAAATCGACCTAGCGATTTCTCGACTGCATTCCGGTCAGCGTCCGACGGAAATATTCTCGCCGCGAGATCATCAACCCTAAGCCCCAATTGTTCGAGCGGTTGCGCAAGTTGGCGTATGGCGTGCTCATGATTATCAATCTTCGCGGGTCCGCGGATGAGTTCCTCAACACCGTACCGGCGCAAATTATTCTCAAAAATCCCGTCCGGATCGTAGAGATAGCTAATAATCAAATCAAAACTCGCGAAATAGTGTGCGAGTTCTGTCGACGGCTGCGAATTCTTCGCAAAGAAACTGGAGAGCGCTCCGTACTCGATTGAACGGACGGCCTGTGCGTAAAACCGATTTTCTGCGAGCACCGCGATATGCTTGTAACCGAGTATTTCAAGGTGGGCGCGAGGATAGGCGTCACGCAACGCCTTAAGCGCCGGCAAGGTGAGAATAAAATCGCCGATCGCGCCCCCGCGGATCACAAGGATGCGGTTCATACTGCTCTGTAGAGGCCGCTGTCCCCAGCGGCAACCTTTCAGTCCAACCGCCCGACTCGGCGGCCACTACATTTTAATATCGCGTAAACGCGAAGGCCAGAATCGCGCCGCCATAAATGAACGCGATCGCATGCAAAAAACGCCACCGCAAAACGCTGCGCGTGCTCCAGTTGATTTGGTTACGCAGAACGTACGGGATGGAAACCCAAAAAAGTCCAGCGATGATTAGCAAATAAGCGAACACCGTTACGAGCAACCGGCTTGTTTCATAACGCAAAAAGGCCGCGTCGAGCAGCGGTTCGGCGGCAAGCAAGCAAAGAATTCCAAGCGCGCGCACAGCGAGAAATTCGTCGACGAAGCGCAGAACGAGAACATAACCAATCGGCACGGCAATGAGGAGCGGCCGCCGGAAAGCTGCGAATTCTCCCATTTCGATCGTCGCCAGCAGCCAAAAGGTCCAGACAAGAGCGATGGTCAGGAGAACGACACCAGCGAAACGAGAGCGCGGAAAGCGTTGCGCGACACTTGCGAACTCCGGTTTGAACAGTCCGGGCAAACTAATCAAAATAAGAAATGCGCCCGCGATGATTCCCGCGGTTTGCAAGGAGAGATGGTAAATCATGTTCGCTCCGGCGAATTCGTCCTATGGCGGATGTGATCGCTGCTAGATGCGCGCGAGGTTGGCAGGATCGGCGTTCCATACAAGCTGAATCCATTCGCCCGTTGGACCCGTACCGCCACAATTTCGCCGGCGAGTTTCTCATCGCCTTCGAACACGACGATCTTGTTTGTGCGGGTGCGGCCCGTTAAGCGCGCCGGGTTCGTTTTGCTGGGACCTTCGCAAAGCACTTCCACATCGCGACCAACCAACCGTTCGCCGGCGCGTCGAGCTGATTCATTCACGATTCGAAGCAAATCCTGGTTACGTTTTTCTTTGACGGCTTCGTCGATTTGCTCAGCCATTTCCGCGGCAGGAGTATCGCGCCGCGGTGAATAGCGAAAGATGAATGCGTTATCGAATTGGATTTCTTCGACAAGATCGCGCGTCCGTTTGTAATCGCTCTCGGTCTCGCCGGGAAAACCGACGATCACGTCTGTCGTTATCGCAATTCCTCTGCGCGCCTGCCGGATTCGCCGGACAAGATCGACATATTTTTCGGCGGTATACGTACGGTGCATCGTTTTGAGGATTTTGTTCGAACCAGATTGCAGCGGCAGGTGAATGTGCTCGGCGAGTTTCGGCAGCGCTGCGAGCGCACCAAGCAAATCGTCGCGGAATCCCATCGGATGGGGCGAAGTAAAGCGGAGCCGTGCGAGCCCGTCGATTTCGTGGACGGCTTCGAGCAGCTGCACGAAGGGGCTCTTTTTGCGGCCAGGATTACTGACCCCAGCTACAGTCGGAAACTCGTGACGGCCATACAAGTTCACTATTTGCCCAAGTAGAGTGACTTCCTTCACTCCATGGGCAACCAGATCGCGTACTTCGCGCACAATCTCATCAATGGAACGGCTGCGCTCCGCACCGCGCGTCCGCGGGACGATACAGAAGGTGCAATGCATGTTGCATCCCTGCATGATCGAGACGAAAGCGGTCGCCTGGCGGGGCACCAGTTGCTGCTCGCGGATTGTCGATTGCGAGCCGACTTCCTCCGCAACATCCACGATTGAGAAGCGTAAATCGTCTATTGGTAGGGACGGACCGCCGGGCCGTCCGTTTCGTTGCGGCGCGCCCGGCGGTCGCGCCTCACCACGTTTGCGTGCGAGAATTTCTTCCACGTAATCCGCGACACGGTGAAATTTTTGCGTGCCAACGACAAGATCGACATGTGGCAAATTCTTTAGCAGCGATTCGCCACGCGCCTGGGCCATGCAGCCAAGGAACCCGAAGACAACGTGCGGTCGCTCTTTGGCAATGCGCCCGAGCATTCCCATTTTGCCAAGCGCCTTTTGGTCGGCCATGTCCCGAACGCTGCAAGTATTCAAAAGCACGACATCGGCCTCCGCTTCGCGGGCGACCCGCTCGTACCCCCGCGCCAATAGCGAATGCGCGACCTGTTCCGAGTCGCGTTCGTTCATCTGACAGCCGTAGGTTTTGATGAAAAATTTTGGCATGGACGGGCGAAAATAATACACGGCCGAGCCGCCTTCGCCATGTTGTTCGTACGAATGGTGTCCGGCTTATAGCAGCGCGGCGAATCGGCGAACCGATTATCCACTTTCCATCTGCCCGATCTTTGGGATTTAATCGCGGCGGAAATGGAAAATGAGCCTCCAGCAATCGGGATTATTGGCGGAAGCGGTTTGTATCAGATGGAAGAGGTGCGCAATGCGACCGAACAGGACATCGACACTCCGTTTGGGTCGCCATCGGACACGTTGATCGGTGGCAAGGTCAGTGGCCGGCAGGTTTATTTCTTACCGCGACACGGGCGCGGCCATCGAATTTTGCCGCATGAACTAAATCACCGAGCCAACATTTATGCGCTGCGTTCGCTCAACGTCCGCTGGATCATCTCAGTGGGAGCGGTGGGTAGTTTGCAGGAAAAATATGCGCCACGCGATGTCTTGTTGCCCTCGCAGTTTTACGATCGCACCAGTCGGCCCACTGCTCATACATTTTTCGGCGAGGGAATTGCCGCGCATATCGCATTTGCTGAGCCAATCAGCACGAAGCTGCGAAATTTGTTGGCAGAATCAGCGAGATCTCTCGGCGTCACGGTCCACAACGGCGGCACTTACGTGAATATGGATGGCCCCGCGTTTTCCACCCGGGCGGAATCGGAATTCAATCGGCAGAATGGTTTCGATGTGATCGGCATGACGAATCTACCCGAAGCGAAGTTGGCTCGCGAAGCGGAGATCGCGTTCGCGGCCATGGCGATGATTACCGATTACGATTGCTGGAAAGTGGAGGAAGAAGCGGTCTCTGCGCAGACGGTCCTTAGTCATTTGATCGCGAACGCGGAAACGGCGAAGAAAGTGCTTTTGGACGTAATTCCACGCATGCCAATGGAGCCGAACTGGCCGGAACATTTCGCTCTCGATTCGGCGCTGGTCACCGACCGCAAGCTTTGGCCTGCCGCAACAATCCAGAAATTACAACCGATCCTAGGACGGTTTCTGGCTGGGTAAAATTTTACACGTCGCTTCAGGCGCTTAGTCGTTCGATCGCCTGGCAGAGCGATCGGATTTGATCTTCTTCGTGTGACGCACTCACGGTTATCCGTAATCGTGCGGATCCTTTGGCCACGGTTGGATAACGAATCGCTGGAACAAGGAATCCCTCATTCTGAAGCGCTGACGCCAAATCGAGCGCCGCTTGTTCGTCCCCCACAATCCACGGGAAAATTGCGCTACTGCCATCGCTGGCCTTGTTGTTTAATTCACTCCGTGGAAGAAGTTCTTGGAGCAATCTGATTCTTTTCCAAAGTAAAAGTCTTCGCTCTTCGCCCTCAGGAGATGCGAGAAAATTCACTGCCGCAAAGGCTGCGCTCACGATTCCGGGCGGCGGCGCTGTGGAATAGATGAACGCGCGCGCCCGATTAATCAGCCATTCGATGAGATCTCGGGAACCGCAGATGTATCCTCCACTTGTGCCGAGGGCCTTGCTCAGCGTTCCCATCTGAACATCGACATCTTCATCCAAGTTCTCCGCCGCGGCCAGTCCGCGGCCATTCGGACCGATTACGCCGACAGCATGCGCTTCATCGAGCAGTAAAAGCGCCCCGAAGCTCTTCTTTAATTCAACCAACTCGCGCAACGGTGCACGATCACCGTCCATCGAAAAGACAGATTCGGTGAGGATGAGGATGCGCTTGCCCGCATGTTCGCGCTGAGCCCATTGAAGATGACTCTCCAATTTGCCCAGATGATTGTGCGGAAATACGCGCAGGGTTGCGCCGCTCAACTTTGCGCCATCGATGAGCGAGGCGTGGCAGAGTTTGTCGAGTAGGACAACATCGTTCTTGGTGACGAGGGCCGGCACCGTCCCGAGCGCAGCGGCGTATCCGCTGCTGAAACAAAGCGCGGCTTCCGCTCCTTTCCAATTCGCCACTCCGTTTTCCAATCGCAAATGCGGTGATTGCGTCCCGCTAATTAATCGAGAAGCTCCGGCGCCAACGCCGAATTCGCTGATCGCGGCGATCGCTGCCGCGCGTAGTCGAGGATCGTTGGCCAGTCCGAGATAATCGTTTGAGGAAAAGTTGATGAGCCGTCGGCCGGCGATCTGGACTTCCGGTCCTTGCGCGCTACCGATTTCGCGCAACTTGCGCTCCAGCGAACGCGCGCGGAGCGCCTGCAATTGCT
>VBQB01000096.1 GCA_005887855.1 Verrucomicrobiota bacterium
GCGATCTCGCGCTGACCAATATGGGCCTTGGTGACAAAACCGCCGCGTTAGCCCTGTCGGAACGGGCCATGGCCGCGAATTCGGTCGAGAAAGACGCTGTCGCTGGTCCCATTCCAATCGAGGTCCTCGCAAGGGTGGCGGCGCGTATGGGAGAGCCCGACCGCGCCATCACCGCCTTACAGCAACTACTTTCGATACCGTACAATGGAGCGCTGGCTGCCGGCACCCCGCTTACGCCTGCGATGCTTCGACTAGATCCGATGTTCGATCCGCTTCGGAATGATCGGCGCTTCCAGAAACTCTGCGAGGATAAACCGCACTGAAAACCAGCGATTTGACTGACCAACGCTCGGGTACGTGTTGCGGGGCGCAGCGAAGGGATGGCTGCTGAGCAGTTACGTGATTCTGCGTTTGCTCTCGACACTCCGAGCGAAGCGTAACTATGAATCTAATGTAATTTGGTCGCGTCACGAAATGTCCGCTGAGGTTAAAAAGGAAATTCAGCTAGAGATCGCTCATGTCCTCTTCATCGATATTGTCGGCTATTCCAAACTTTCGATTAATCAACAGCGCGCGGTAGTTGACGAGCTGAGCGAAGTCGTCCGCGGTTCGGATCAATTTCAGAAGGCCGAAGCCGCGGAACGCTTAATTAAAATCCCGACTGGTGACGGCATGGCGCTCGTATTTTACACCACTCAGGAAGCACCGGCGCAATGCGCCATCGAAATCAGTCGCGCGCTCAAAGAGCACTCGCGTCTGGAACTTCGGATGGGAGTACACAGCGGTCCGGTGAGCGGCGTGATCGATGTGAACGGTCATGCCAACCTTGCTGGTGCCGGCCTTAACATAGCGCAACGCGTGATGCACTGCGGAGATGCCGGACACATCCTTATCTCCAGACACGTCGCCGAGGATTTGGAAGAATACGAACATTGGCGGCCACTCCTACACGGTCTCGGCGAATGCGAAGTTAAACACGGAGTGCATGTCGCGATCGTCAACCTCTATGCGGATGAAGTCGGCAATCCGCAACTGCCAAAAAAGTTCCAAGCCCTTAAGAAGCACAGCGTGCGAGTGCGTTGGGCGGCGATGACAGCAGCGTTGCTCGCGCTTGCGGCAATGGTCGCTGGCGTCGCAATATTTTCCCGTTATCGCGTGCGATCGACGCTGGCAGCGCCGGAAAAAAGCATCGCGGTGCTGCCATTCGAGAATCTGAGCGAGGAAAAAGCAAACGCTTATTTCGCCGATGGCATTCAGGATGAAATCCTGACTAAACTCGCTGGCATCGGTGACCTGAAGGTCATCTCGCGTTCTTCCGCAGCCAAATACAAAAGCAAGCCGGAAGATTTGAAGACGGTGGCCCGCGAACTGGGAGTGGCCACTGTGCTCGAAGGTAGCGTGCAGAAGGCTGGAGACAGAGTGCGGGTAAACGCGCAACTGCTCGACGCGCGCATCGACACCCATTTATGGGCAAAGAGTTACGATCGTGACTTAAAGGATGTTTTCGCTGTCGAAACCGAGGTCGCACAGGAGATTGCCGACACATTGCGGGCTAAGCTTTCTCCCAGTCAGTCGAGTGCGCTGGCCGCAGCGCCCACGCGTGACACGGAAGCTTATGATCTATTCCTGAAGGGTGAATACCAGGAACGCCAAGCTGAGAGTGCAGAAAACGAGGACTTATTCGATCGCGCCGAAATCTTCTATCGGCAAGCGCTGGCGCAGGATCCGAGTTTCGCGCTTGCGTATGCGCGACTCGCTTACAGCCGCTTAAATCGGCATTGGTTTATCAATCGCCTGACTTCGGTACAATTGGAGGAGGTAAAGTCTAACATCGAACGCGCACTGGCGATTGCTCCGGAATCGCCGGAGGCACATCTGGCGTTGGGTGTATTTCATTACTGGGGCCATCGTGACTATGATTCCGCGCTGAGAGCACTCGATCGGGCCATCGAACTCCAGCCGAGTAACTCCGATAGTCGGACGTTCCGGGGGGCCGTTTACCGCCGCCGCGGTGAATGGCGACGCTCGGTTGCTGAATACGAGCGCGCGTTCGAACTCAATCCGCGCGATTCCTCCAGTTCCACCGAGCTTGGCAATACGTACCTTTCGCTTCGCCGTTGGAGTGAGGCTGAACGTGCGCTTAGCCGCGCTTTAGCTCTCGACCCGAATAATATAAATGCCGCCTTCCACCTTAGCGTTACCTATACCAACAGCACCGGCGATATTCGGCGTGCCAGGCGGGCGGGGGAGGGAATACCCGAACCCAAAGGGCAAGTTAGCCCGTATGGGATCTTGATTTCCCAGATGATTAGCGAGACCATATATCTCGACGTGCTCGAGAGACATTTCGCTGATGCTCTCAAAGCGTGGGACGTTGCTCCCATTAACACAGCCGAAGAACGTCTGAACCAGCTAGAGGCGCGAATCGGGATTCAAGTAATTACCGGCCAAACTGCGGCAGCAAAATCCGAGTGCGAGCAAGCACGGACTTTACTCGAAGTCCAGCTAGCCAAGCCACGGCCAGAAGATCGCACATCGTTGACAGAGTCGGCCTGGGTTTACGTTTGTCTTGCGCGTAACGCCGATGCGCTTCGCGTCGCGCGAGAAGCCGCAGAGGCGCTGCCAGTAGAAAAAGATGCGCTTTTCGGGGTGGAGTTTCTTGTCGGACTAGCCCAAATCGAAGCGCACATTGATCAGCCCGAGGAGGCGGTAAAAATACTTCGCCGCCTGCTCACAATCCCTGCCGGGCACGAGATTTCCGTTGCGCGTCTGAAGATCGACCCCGTCTGGGACCCAATCCGTAACGATCCAGGTTTTCAAAAACTCCTTTTCGAACCTGAGCTGGAAACTGTTTATGAGTAGCCTGCGTTGACGTCCCATGATTCTCCGGCCGGGACGGAGCTAGTCTCTCCGATCTTATATTTTAGACGCGCTAATTAGCAGGAAGGAATCTTATGCCAACAACAATTGCGGCTCCAAAGAAAGCTCCGGCAGCGGAAGCGGATTTTCTGCCGCTCCAGGGCACTGATTACATCGAGTTTTATGTCGGCAACGCCAAACAGGCGGTGCATTTCTATAAAACAGCATTCGGTTTCCAGAGTCTCGCTTATTGCGGGCCGGAAACGGGAACGCGGGAAAAAGCGAGCTACGCGATTCGACAGAATAATCTCACGTTGGTCCTAACGACTCCGATCCGGCCGAATAACCCGATTGCCGATCACATTTACAAACACGGCGATGGAGTGAAGGCGCTCGCGCTGACGGTGGAGGACGCAACCTCGGCGTGGGAAGAAACCACCAAGCGCGGCGGTAAAAGTTTCATGAAGCCGACAACGTCGTCGGATGATGATGGCGACCTGGTGATGAGCGGGATTCACACTTACGGAGAGGTTGTTCATCTGTTCATCGAGCGAGACAATTATCGCGGGACATTCATGCCGGGGTTTCGAAAATGGGAGTCGAACTACAATCCGCCTCAGACCGGCTTGCAGTATGTCGATCATTGCGTGGGCAATGTTGGTTGGGGTCAAATGAATCCGTGGGTGAAGTTTTACGAGGATGTCATGGGGTTTCGGAACATTCTCACCTTCGACGACAAAGATATCTCGACCGAATACTCAGCGCTGATGAGTAAGGTGATGAGCAACGGAAATGGTTTCGTGAAATTTCCGATCAATGAGCCGGCAGAGGGCAAAAAGAAGTCGCAGGTGGAAGAGTATCTCGAGTTTTACAATGGCGAAGGCGTTCAGCACATCGCCATGGCCACCAAGAACATCGTGAAAACCGTGACGGAATTACAGAAGCGTGGTGTCCAGTTTCTGAACATTCCAACGACTTACTACGATACGCTTCCCGATCGCGTCGGTCATATCGATGAAGATTTCGAGCCGTTAAAACGGCTTGGTATTTTGGTTGATCGCGATGACGAAGGTTATTTGCTCCAGATATTCACGAAGCCGGTGGAAGACAGACCAACGCTCTTTTTCGAAATCATCCAGCGCAAGGGCGCGAAGAGTTTTGGCAAAGGTAACTTCAAGGCCTTGTTCGAGGCTTTGGAAAAAGAACAGGAAGCCCGAGGAAATTTGTAAAGGAGGATTGATCATGCCGTACTATCAAAAACTTGGCGAAATTCCGCGAAAACATCACATCTGGTTTCATCGCAACGGGGCGGCCCCGACCTATAAAAATGAAGGCATCGCCTACGAGCATGTCTTCACGACACAAGGATTCGACGAGGCCTACTCGATCATGTATCACCTGCGTCCACCCACGCGCGTGCGCAACGTGAAGCTCCTAGGATGCCATGAGCTGAAAAAAGTCGCCGATAGCCCGCTGCGCCATCATCATCTGCGCACCGCGACAATTCCCCGACGCGGCGATCTTTACACCGGGCGTATCCCGATGCTTTTCAACCAGGACATGACCGCGTATCGCGCGAAGCCAGTAAAGGCCTACGACAAATTCGAGTATTACAAAAACGGCGGCGCCGATGAGATTATTTTTGTTTTTCACGGCGGCGGGACGCTGGAAAGCGTTTTCGGCAAACTTCGTTATCGCGCGGAAGATTACATCGTGATCCCGCGCGGAATTACTTATCGACTGGTGCCGGACAAAATTGAAGAGGAAGATCATCTCATTCTCGAGTCCGCCGGTCCGGTCCGGATTCCACAGCGCTATTTGAATCACGAAGGCCAGATTAAAATGGGCGCGCCGTATTCGGAGCGTGATCTGCATGGGCCATCCGAAATCATCACCGTCGATAAAGAGGAAGATGTCGATGTTTTGGTGAAGGACGGACCGCGCTGGACACATGTGACGCTTGCGCATCATCCGTTCGATGCAGTCGGCTGGGATGGCTATCTCTATCCGTTCACATTCAATGCGCAGGATTTCGAGCCGATCACCGGCACGGTACATCAACCGCCGCCAATCCACCAAACGTTCGAGATTCGAGGCTACGTCGTTTGTACATTCGCGCCGCGCATGCTCGATACCCATCCCGAAGCGGTAAGGATTCCATGGGTGCACGACAACGTCGAAGCCGATGAGGTGCTCTTTTACGTGCGCGGGAATTTCGGTTCGCGACGCGGCATTGAGAGTGGTTCGATCACATTGCATCCGCGCGGCATTCCGCACGGGCCGCATCCCGGCACGATTATGGCGAGCAAGAATGCAACGCGCACCGAAGAGCTCGCCGTTATGTTCGACACGCAACACACGCTCGAGTTGACGGAAGAGTCACTGGCGCTCGACGATCCGAAATACCCGCAGAGCTGGCTCGAATAAAAAACAAGGACCGGCGATTTCCAAATCGCCGTCGGCGGTCTGGAGACCGCCGTCCCTTGATGCTAAGCTAAAGGACAATTTATGATTCAACGCCGTAATTCCGATCTGGACATCGAGGAGCGCTTTATACGTGAGAGCAATCGTTTGCCGGAAAAAGAGCTCGATAGAATCGCGCAAGCTTATCGCGAACTGCTGCAAGGCGTGGGCGAAGACCTGGATCGAGAAGGTCTGCGACGCACCCCAGATCGCGCGGCGCGTGCCTTGGAATTTCTGACACAAGGTTATCGGCAAGACCTCGACGAGATCCTTAACGATGCCATCTTCGATTCGGCGGCAAGCGAAATTATTCTGGTCAAGGACATCGAGCTTTATTCGATGTGCGAGCATCATCTGCTTCCGTTCATCGGCCGTGCACACGTGGCTTACATTCCAAACGGGAAAGTCATCGGTCTTTCCAAGGTGGCGCGCATTGTCGATGTTTTCGCGCGCCGCTTACAAATCCAGGAAAATCTCACCACCCAAATCGCCGAGTCGCTGATGGGATGTCTCGAGCCAGGCGGCGTAGCGGTCGTCGTGGAAGCGAAACATCTTTGCATGATGATGCGTGGCGTCGAAAAGCAGAATTCTGTAATGAAGACCTCCTGCTTGCTTGGCTCCTTCAAAGACGACGCGCGAACCCGCTCGGAATTTCTCTCGCTCCTCAAGGACTAGCTGGCGTCATGCTGCTGACGGTCGGCAAACGTCTCGAGTTCTCGGCATCTCGGCGTCTGCGCGTTAGCCGTTGGAGTGACGGGGAAAACCTGGCTGCCTTCGGTCCTGAGACCAACGCGCGCCACGGCACCGGCCGCAATTACATCGCGTATTTTGTTTTTACCGGACCGGTCGATCCAAGCAATGGAATGCTCATCAACATCAGTGAAATCAAAGAGCGCGCCGGCAAAATTGTGCGCGAGCGTTTCGATCACAAATTTCTCAATGAGGATAACCCTTCGCTCCGTGACGTTGCGCCTACGGCTGAGAACATTGCGCGACAACTCTATGTCGATGTTGCGCCGTTGTTCTCTGATGTCGATGCAAAGCTGGCCACTTGTCATCTCACGGAATCGCCCGAGCGAAGCGCGACTTTCTATTCAGACGGGGCATGCGAAGCAAATTATTGGTTCCAATTTTCGGCTGCGCGACAAACGATGTCGCCGCATCTGAGTGAAGAGGAAAACACGCGGTTCTTTGGCAAGGCAACTTCACCTCACGGGCATAATTATCGCGCGCGTCTCACTTTTCGAACGGAGAAGCTCGCCAGGGAAACGCCTGTGGTTCGCTACGATGTGATCGATCCGTCTCTCCAATCATTGAGTTCTGAACTCGATCATCGATTACTCAATCGAGAGGTCGCTGGATTACAGGATCGTCCGATAACGACCGAGAGCTTGACGAGATATATTTACGAACGTGTGAATGCGCTGGTGCCGCTGCATCGTGTTCGCTTGCACGAGCGAGACGATTTTTTTGCGGAAGTATGGAATAACGAGGCTGTTTTTCTTGGGATGCAAATGGCGTTCAATGCTGCGCATCGATTGCATGCCGCCGCTCTTTCCGATGCCGAGAACGCAAAACTCTACGGAAAGTGCAGCAATCCGCTTGGTCATGGCCATCGTTATCTCACAGAGACGACGGTCGGCGGCGAGTACAATAGACGGAGTGGAACACTCCAGGATTTTGTCGCGTTCAGAAAGGCGATCGATGACTCACTTAAGCCATGGAAAGATCGACATCTTGACCTCGATACAGAGGACTTTCGAGATGCTCCTTCGACCGGGGAAAATATCGTCCGCGCACTCTGGCCGAAGATCGACAATCGCCTGAATCAGCAGGTCGTGCGATTACGCTTGTGGGAAACGGCGAATAATCGATTTACGCTGAGGAGAACGTAGTGCAAGCCTCTGGCTTGCATCTAACTGAAAGCAAGCTGGAAGCTTGCTCTACATTATGAAACGTTATCTTATCACCGGCGCGAGTCGCGGCATTGGTCGCGCGATCGCGGAGAAACTAGCGGCACCCGATGTCGCGCTCCTTCTCCACGGTCGGGACACGGTTGCTCTGGCGGAAGTGTGTAAGTCCGTGAACCCTCGCTGCGGACGGGTCGTTCGTCTGATCCATGATCTTGCTGTTGCCTCCGGCGTCTGCGATCTCATCGCTGCGGTTGGCAGCGATCCACTCGATTTGCTGGTGAACAACGCCGGAATCGCGGTCGTGAAGCCATTTGGGGAGATCACGCCCGTCGAATGGGAGCAAACGCTGGGCGTGAATGTCACCGCGCCATTTTTGTTGACGCAGCGTTTCGCTCCCGAGATGCCGCCGGGCTCAAGTATCGTTAATATCCTTTCGATCGCAGCCAAAACCGGGTTTGCCAACTGGAGCGCCTATTGCATGAGCAAGTTTGCGCTCGAGGGATTCTTTCAATCGGTGCGCGAGGAATTGCGCGAACATAGAATTCGCGTGATCAACATTTATCCTGCCGCGACGAACACGGAAATTTGGAACAACGTCGAAGGCGATTGGGCACGTAACAAAATGATTTCGGCGGAACAGGTTGCATCTGCGGTTGTCTACGGTCTCTCGCGACCGGCTGATGTTGACGTGGAAAGTATCACTCTCTCCAGCGCGACCGGAAATTTATGATCAAAGCTTTGCAAAGTGAGCTCAGCATTAACGTGATCGCCTCGATCATCGTCTCGCTCTTCTTTCTCGCCGCAGGTTTCGCCTGGGGAAAATACAAGGAACGCCGCCGCAAGTTTGGGCGGAACCTCGATGAGTACGACTTCTATCCGTTCACCGTTACCCGTGAAAACTTTGGCGAATTCAGCCTCAACAATTTCCGACTGGGAATGCATTATTTCCTGAAGAACCACGATTACACGGCAGCGCGGCAACTGATCTTCATCGGGGAGCAGAACAACGTGCGCAATCAGCTCGAACCGGCGGAACAGAAAGTTTACTCACAGCTTTTCGAAAAATACGACGGCAGGAAAGTTGTCGACGATACGAACGAGTATCTCGAGAACTACGTGCGTTTGGTCCGCCTCATCGGAAAATCATTTCCAAATACCGGCATTGAGATTTTGCTCCACAACCTGGCCGATCCGGCGCATTCGCTCATCGTCCTGGAGAATAATGTGACCGGTAGACATCTGCGCGATGGCACGACGAATTTGCTCATCGACCTGAAGAAACGCCAGCTTCAGAACGAAGATAAACTCAACTACGAGCTGAATATCGGGTCCCGGAGATTTAAGTGCACGACGATCCCGATCATCCGTAAGGAGTTTGGTGTGGTCGGCGCAATCTGCATCAACATTGACGCGAATTACCTGACCGAGGAGGTAATGAAAGATCATGAACGAATCGAGACGTGGTTCAAAAACTTTTTGCGTGTCGATATGCAGGTCGATGAAAATATTCTAAGCAAGGACGAGTACGCGAAGGCGCTCAAAGGCAAACGCCACTTTAAGGATGAGAGCGTCTGATGGCGCTCAAACCACCTGTCATTCTGAGCGAAGCTAAGCGGAGTCGAAGAATCTCGTAGTTTTACCTTTAAGACGCTATCGCGGGATTCCTCGACTGCGCTCGGAATGACACAAGCGAAACACTTGTGTCACTTTTGCGACGCGTGCATCGTCGCTTGATACTCCGGCTTTTTGTGGTACTCGACTAGCCGAAATCCCCATCCAATCAAGGTCGAGAAATCTTTGGTGGTGGCTTTTTTCTGGCTGAGAAATTTTTCGATCTTCGCTTTTAATTCAGGCTGTTGATCAGTCGTGTCGAGAATTTCGAAAATCTCCATCGACAATAACCAATCCTCCGGATGCTCGGCTTGCTGCGTCTCCCAAATTTCGCCGAGCCGCTCGTAACCAGTCTTGCTCTCGCGGATCTTGCGCACCTGTGCGTAAAGGTTTTCGAGGCGCTTTCGCTTTGCGTCGGATGGAACTTTGATGGTGCGCTCTTTTGGAACGAGCGCGACCTGATTGTAGGCGTCCTTGTCGGCTGCGCCGTTGAACACCGAGGTAATCCGTTCGCCGACCGCCATGTCGTAGGTTCCCCAATCCGGATCGAACAAAACGCGGTCGCCGTATTTCGCACGGCAATTCGAGAAAGTGATAAGCAACAGTTTGCCGTCGCGGCGAAGTATTTTGTCGATCTTTCCTTCCACGGTAACACCGCTTTCGAATTCGAGCTTCGCCTTCTTGCCTTCGGCGATCTCAGTTTCTTTCCATTTGCCGATCGGCGACCCGAATCCTTCCTTATGATAATCGATTCCGTGTCCGGGCAGCTCTGTCTCCTTGAACGCGAGCGCAGTCTTTCCGGTCGTCCGCAAATAAATGGGCGCTGCCTTTTCGTCCGTGATCACTTCGGTGAATACGCCGCTGACTTGCAGCCCAGATGAGTATTCGCAGGTCGCGACGTTGTTGCACTCAATCGCCTTGTGGATGCCTTCCAGTCCGCCGACTTGATAGGCCATCTTGCTGGCAAATTCTTCGAGCACATCCGCGAGATGTTTGAAATCGTGACAGACAAAAAGCTGTGGCTGTTTCGTCGTGATATCGAACGGCGTATTCGCCGCGTCGATGGAGTAGGGAATTTTCTTCACGGCCGGTTCGAGGCACGAGACCGATTCGCCAATTGATGACAGCAATCCCGCGCCATAAATCTTCGGATTCTCTAAAGTGCCGATGAGTCCATACTCGACTGTCCACCAATGTAAGCGCGAGAGCAGCGCCATCTCGGATGGTTCGCCCAAAGTTTTTTGGCGATGTTCGACCAGCTTGGTCGCTTGCTCGACTTCTTTTGGATCGCTGTTCGGTTGCTCTTTCAAGATCGACAAGTGCCGGAAGATACCTTGAGTATTCACGATCGACAATGATCGGCGCATGTCCGGCTGCTTCGTGCACGATATCCGGTGCCGGCGTGTATTCGATATGATGGATTTGCCGCATGTCGCACGCGATCACGAGAACTTTGTAGGCCTGAAATTCCATGAAGGCCGCCGGCGGAATAAATCCATCCACCGCCACCGCGCCCCATTCGATCTTCGCGAGAATGTCATTCATCTCCTGAATGCGCGGGATGCGCTCAAACGAGATGCCGGTGTCAAGCAACCCTTGGAAGTAAACTTTATGCGCGTATTCCTTCACGAAAAAAATGTTCTGTCGCATGATAAACCGCCACACAGCGTGATCGACCGGCGTGTAATCGTCGTAGCGCTGATCCACGGCGAATTGCAACAGATGCTTTGGCGTAGCGGCGACTGCCGCGTTATTGAAGCTGATACCGCTGGTAGCTTTCATCGACACCCTCCCGTTTAAAATATGACTCGCTGTAAGATAGCGCAAGCCTCTGGCTTGCGAACCAGGAAAAAGCGCAAGCGGGACGCATGCGCTACTTTGCCCGCGCTCGCGCGATCCGTTTCGCGATCCAAACGGCTAGGATAATCGCAATCGCCCAAGGTGCGAGAAACGCCACCGCAACGCCAATCATCCGTAAACTCCACATGATCGCCGCGGCGCTCTGCGCCAATGTTCGGCGCAACGTCGCGAAGAGACCGGTCTCGGATGAAACGATGTTGCCCTGGCTGTAAACCTCGATCGAGATATCCGCCGGCGCGCTTGCTTCGTCGATCTGCGCGCCCGTGCGGTCCTGTCGCCGCACGCTTACATCTTCAACTTTGCCGAGAGAGTTCAGCGATTGCATGAGCGCCGAATAATTTTTCATTGGCACCCGCAGCGAGACACTGGCCACTTCGCGCCCGTCTGGATCGCGACTGAAAGTAGAAGTGCGGACGCGCCCATTTTGTTTCTCGGTCAGATTGCGAAGTTCCTTTGCCTTTTCGTCAACGGTCGACGTGCGGATACGCAGGCTGGTCTGCTGAAACGCTTGTTCCTGTTCCTCGCGCGAGATCGTGGCGTTCAGTTCTACTTTGTCCCGCTTGGTTTTTGCGTTCTTAGACATACCGGTGCCGCCTTGTGCGATGCGTTCCGACTGCACTTGGAAATTTTCCACGCGTCCAAAGCCCTTTACGCGAGCGATCACAGAGTCGCTCTCTTCGGGCGCGATCAACATGCTCACCCGTGCCGAAACGCGTCCGGAATAATCCCGATCGAGCTGTGCATTTGTGATCTGCACTTTTGGCGACGCGAGGCCCTTGATGTTGTTGTAAATCTTCTCCACGTCAGGCGCGTAGAGCGCAAGCTGAGCTCGTTCCTTTAGCAAGAACGCTGCCGGTTCCTCGATGTCTTTCTCCGACAGAGAAATCGTCACGATCGCGAATTGCACCTGCGAATCCCAATACTTAAGCTCGCCTTGCATCTTCTCGATCTCCTCGCGCACGCGCCCAAGCTCTTTTTCAACCTGAAGCAAATCGGAGACTTTGCCCGTCTTCATTTTCAACATGTCAATCAAGCGCTGTTCCATCACGCGCGCGTTCTTGAGCCGTGCATCGGTATCGAAATACGCTTTCGTAACGTCTTCGGTGCCGAGCGTTTGGTTCTTTAGTTCGCCAAGAGCGCGAACCTTTTGCAGAAAATGATCAAGGTTTTCCGGAAGAACCTTGACGCCTATTTCACCTTTCAGTTTTCCGTTCGCCTGTTTTTCAGAGCTTGTCGTCGCCACATAACCGCGTTCTTCGTTCGCGAACGCAGTGATCTTCTGGACGGCGTCATCGAAACTAACGATCTCGAACTGGACATTCGCGTTGCGGATGAGTTTGCGATTCGCAAGCGCAGGCGCAGGAACCTCAACAGGGTTCGGTCCCGCTTCTTCAGCGGCCGGAATGTTTGATTCGGTGACCATCGCGCCTTCGACTTCAGCGCGCTCTAGCTTTTTGTCTTCTGGTTCTGCTTGAGGTGCCGCAGAGGCAGCGGCAACCTGGCCACGCGCAAAGGTTTTTCCCGCAGCGAACTGATCAGATTCATTGTCGCGGCGATTTGCGGATTTGCTTAACGCGCGAATTTCATTCGACGATGGCAGCGGCGCTTGCGCTGCTTGCGCGGGAAATTCCTTACTACCAAGGTACCCCGAATTGCGCGACGCGATTGCGCCCTCGCCTGTGATCATTCTCCCCACCTGCACAAGCGCGAGAAGAAGTGCGGCGACAGCGATGATCTGTGTCGCACGGAACCGCATGAGATCGATAATCAACTTTGCGATGCCACCCGCTTTCTGGGGGACGCGATTGCGAAAACCAGCGAGCATTCGTTGTTCGAACGCCGGGTCCGGTTTTTCGGCGGTGAATTTCTCCTCGAGAATTTTGTTCATGATTTTTGTCTCCTGATGAAGTCGGCGGCAATTGGCGCATTCGACGAGATGCATGTGTAATTCGTGGCGCTCCTCGTCCGAGAGGTCGTTGTGCAAATCGGCCGCAAGGTAGCTGTCGATCTTGTCGTGAATGGCTGGCACGGCGTTACTCAAGTGAAGCGAGGGCCGGTTTGAGTTGTTTGCGCATCGACACGAGCGCCCGTCCTAGAATTCCGCGCAATGCGCCGTTACTTAGGCCGAGCAATTTCTCGATTGATTGGTAATCCATCTTTTCGAAGTAACGGAGCGTGAGTGCGCTGCGGTGAAGTTCGGGTAACGCGGCGAGCGCCGAATGTAATTGTCGATCTAATGCAGTACCGTCGATTGCTTCGGTTTCAGGTTGTTCGGCAATTTCCTCGGGAAGCGGAAGGATCCGCCGTTTCCGAAAAACATCGCGGGCGCGATGTCGCATGATCATACAGAGCCACGCGGGAAATTTTTCCGGATCGCGGACGCGCCAACGTGATTTCCAAGCCTTAACCAAAGCATCTTGCACGGCATCTTCCGCTTCCTCGCGGTTCTGCAAAATGCCGTAAGCGATGGCGAAAAGTGTGCGGCTGTGTGTGCGAATGATCATTTCGAAAGCGTCCCGATCGCCGTGAATGGCCGCCCGATACATTTCTCGCTCATTGGCATCCATCATGTTGCGATCTAAAGCCTAGACGCTCGAGGTCGCGATTCCGCGCGAGGAATTTTTCAAAGTAGCGCGAGCCTCTGGCTTGCGAGTGGTGCTAAATCGCAAGCGAGACGCATGCGCTACTCTAAAAAATGATGACCGTGTTGCCCACGCTCACTAGCTCTTTCACTCGCGCGGCGTCCCAGTTTGCTAGTCGGATGCAACCGTGACTTGCGGCGCGGCCTATGGTCTCTGGATTATTCGTACCGTGGATGCCAATACCGGGCCTGTTCAGACCCATCCAAAGAACCCCGACGAGATTATTCGGGCCGGGCGGAAGGTTATAGTAATTCTCCGTGCGCACGCCGTAGTTGAGCATGCCTTCGTCGTAGCGAAACCACGGCCAGATGTTGACGCCGAGAATTTTCCATGTACCGACCGGCGCTGGCAGCGTTGTCGATCCTGGCGTGATCGGGAAGACGCAGACGAGCTGGTCGTTGTCGAACACCTCCAGCAGATGTTCTTTCGTGTCGACAAAGGTTTTACGCGCGGCGAACGCGGGATTCTCAGGAACCTTTCCCTCTGTGAATTTTTCGACTTCAAAGGGTAAGACATTCGGCACCTTGAGAACTTCGCCCGGCTGTAAATGTTCCCAGTCTTTGCCCGGATTCAGCTTCTGAATATAAGACTCCGCGGCATGATAACGCTCGGAGACAAACTCGAGCAGCGAAGTGTAAGGCAGCCATTTCAATGTCGCTTGTTCGGCATGACCGGTGGGGATCGACCCGATAAATTTCAGATCGTCTCCTTTGATCGTGTAGGTCGTGTACGTCTCGGGCACCTGATCGAGCAGCCAGGAATCGACCGCGCCAGTCTTTGGCATGGCGTGGGCGTGTTTGTAGGAGATGAGCGCTTTGCGAAAAAATTCGCCCATCTTTCCATCGATCTTGCCGGGACCAAAATCGCTATTGTCCAGGAAAATTTGAAGTCGTGTGGCCGTCTCTTCGTCGTAGTTCGGTAACGCGACGGGATAAACTCTGGGCGGGGGTGTAACTTTTTCTTCGGCGAATGCGAGGATTGACACCGAAAGCAGCAAAAGTGCAATAAACATTAGCGACTTCATTTCTCCGAAGTTATGCGCCGGAAATTTCACAACCGCAACAAGGCCATCGCCGATTCGCGATAAGATTTTTCGCTGGACATGATCGGGTTCTGCTTCCTGAAACGCGACCAATGTTCATCGGACAAACGAAACTCTGTTATCATGACGAAGCTACAGTGACGATCTGGCATTTGCTGAAGGAAAGGACGATGAGCTCCTCGGGCGTCTGGAGCAGAAACTCGGCAAAACAAAAGAAGATCTTCGGACCGAGATCGAGAATTTGTGAAGTTGGAGTGCTTCGCTCAGTGAACCTTCACGAGGCGCAGGCGGGATGCCAATGGAAGGACCTTCATGGCAAAGCCTTGGGGAAGCGTCAACCATTCAGGGCTTTGATTCCAACAACCCGCCTCCGCCAAGCCTACGGCGCGGGAAACGCTTCGACGCTTTCTTCGCGGTCGCTTCGTGGTATATTGCCCAATGCAAACGCCTGAAATTACCGCTTACCTGAAGACTTATTGTGGCTGGAGCGCCGGCGTGCGTGCCATCCTGGCAAAATACAATCTTTCTTACACGGAAAAGGACATCATCCAGAACCCGGCGTTCCGCTGGGAAATGGAAACCAAGAGCGGGCAACCGCTTTCGCCCTGTGTCGAAGTTAACGGCAAAATGCTCGCGGATGTCAGCGGCGAGGAAGTCGAAAAATATTTGATCGACAATAATATCGTTCAAGTCAGCGACGCGACGACGGACGTGCCCACGAATGCGCCGTGCGCGACCGAGCAACACGAGAGCGAAGTGAAGCTGCGCTTGTAGTTCGTTGGAGCGTTGAAGAGTTGGAACGTTATGGCGATTTCGCCGCTTGAACGCTTCATCGCTTTAACTCTTCAACGATGAAACTTTTCGCACGCCTCCGATCTTCAAAGAAAAGCCTTCGCGGCAAACTTTTCCGATACGGCTGGAAGATCACGCTGCTCGCTGTAATTGCAGCCGGCGGTCTCGCCCTGTTCCTGTTTTACGGAACGTGGGCGCAGACGTTCGACATGAAGAAGGTCGGCGAAATGCCCGAGCGAAACACAGTTTTCGATTTTGATGGGAAAATTTACAGTCGTCTTGCCGGCGCGAACCGTTTAAAGGTTTCGCTCAACGAGGTCTCGCCGCTTTTTATTGCGGCGGTCCTGGCGCGCGAGGATGCCCGTTTCTATCAACACGGAGGGATTGATTGGCGCGGGATTCTGCGGGCTCTTATTCGCGACGTTCTGAGCGGCTCGGCCAAGGAAGGCGCCAGCAGCATTACCCAGCAGCTTGCACGCAACAGCCTTCCGCTGGGCGGCCGCACCATCAGTCGAAAATTGCTGGAAGCGATGGTGGCCTTGCGCATCGAGCGTCAGTTCACCAAGCAGCAAATTCTCGAGCTCTACATTAATCGAATCTATTTCGGCACCGGCTGTTATGGCGTTGAGACAGCCTCGCAAGCTTATTTTGGCAAGAGCGCATCGAAGCTAAATCTCCCCGAAGCTGCGCTCCTCGCTGGATTGATTCGAAGTCCAAATCGTTTTTCGCCGCTGAAAAATCCTGAGGGCGCGGCGATGGAGCGCAACGCGGTTCTGGATCGAATGGTCGCGTTGAAAACACTTTCGCCAGCGGAAGCCGAGCAGGCAAAAAACGCGAAAATCACTCCGCATCCCAAGCGTTTGCCCTTTATCCAGGAAAATTACGCGATGGACGCGGTGCAGCGGGATTTGAACCTGGTCTTGACGCAGGACCAGATCGATAACGGCGGCCTTTTTATTTATACGACGCTCGATCCGACCGTACAAAATGCGGCGCAGAAGGCGCTCGAGACTCAACTCACGAAAATTGAGCATCAATCCAATTTTCATCATCCGCTGAAAGCAAATTATCAGCCGCCGGAGAACGGAGAGGGGGATTCATCGATGCCATATTTGGAAGGCGCGGTTGTGGCGATCGACAACGCAAGTGGGGGCATTCGCGCGCTCGTTGGTGGCCGCGATTATTCGCAAAGCAAATTCAATCGGGCGCTCGCCCCGGCAAACCGGCAGGTCGGTTCTGCTTTTAAACCCTTCGTTTACGCGCTCGCTTTCACCCATGGGCTCTTGCCGGGCGCCGCTATCAGCGACGGTCCTATTCAACGCGGCGAAATCGAAGGCGCCGGAAATTGGTCCCCGGGAAATTCCGATGGAACCTACGGCGGCATCTTACCTTGTTCGTACGGCCTTATCCAGTCGCGCAACACAATGAGCGTGCGCGTCGGTCAATTCGCGGGACTGGATGCTGTGCAGAAAGTCGCCACCACGCTCGGTCTTGCCCAAAATGCTCCGCACGGCCCAGCGATCTACATCGGTTCGTTCGAAACGGATCTGAAAGATTTTACCGCCGCTTACTCTGTCTTTCCCAACGCTGGCGTGCGCAAGCAGGCTTACCTCATCGAGCGCATCGATAATCAGGAGCACAAACCAATTTTTCGCGCGGCGCATATCTCCATGCCGACACTCGATCCGAGCGTGGCCTGGATGACCTCGCAGTTAATGGAAGAAGTCTTAACTCGCGGGACTGCCGCCAGCGCGAGATCCTTGGGCTTCAAACTACCGGCCGCCGGCAAGACTGGCACGACCAACGATTACAAGGACGCTTGGTTTCTCGGTTACACTAGTACGCTCACCTGCGGCGTATGGGTCGGATTTGATCAGCCGGCAACGATCATTCCGCGTGGTTACGGCGCTGCGCTTGCGCTCCCAGTCTGGACACAAGTAATGAACAAAGCGGCCGAGCGTTATCCGCCCGAGGCGTTGCAACCGACCATGCCGATCCAGCACGCCATGGTCTGTTCCATTTCAAATCAGCTCGCCACCACCGGCTGCCAGGCCGTTGGGACCGCTTACGAGATCGATTTGCCCGCCGACAAGGTGCCGACCGTTGCCTGTGAAGTGCATGGCGGTCAGGAAATGCCCTTCGCTCAACAGTTGCAGGGTCTTCCCCCAAAAGCGGCGACCTTCCCGGGCCGCTTCTTTAGATCGTTTCGGAAGCTTTTCGGCGGAAGGTGATGTTGTAGCGCGAGCGTCCCGCTTGCGAGTTAGCGATTCGCAAGCCGGAGGCTCGCGCTACCTTCCAATCAATTTCTCGTAATCGGCGAGCGTGTCGATGTCGATCTTGCCTTCGCGCCGGAACTCCCAATGTGTTCGCATAACTTGACGCAACAATTGCTCTCTTCGTTTTTTCTCGCAGCGTGATAAGTCGCGCAATCGTGCGCGCGTCTACAAAGGGCTGATCGCAGACCAGCAATACGACCGCCTCAAGAGTTGGCGCCGCGTCGATCAATCTTCTCATGCCGGCACAAATCGATGTGCCGATTCCTAGTCGCCAGTTCTCATTTTCAACAATTATCGCGTCCTCCGCTTTCAATTCGCGCTCGATTTCTCCGTGATGAGCGCCGATGACGACCAAAGTCGGCGAGCATCGAGCTCTCCTCGCCGCATGGACCATTCGGCGCACCAGACTTTTGCCGCGAAATTGAATGAGTTGTTTTGGCCGGCCAAAGCGGGATGATTCGCCCGCTGCCAAAATCACCGCGCCGATGTTCAGCATGCCTGCGCGACCCTGCGGCTGCTATAAACTCGACGGCTTTAAGCCGTCGAGTTCGGCATATCCACCTGTTCGCGCCGTCGTTCCGTGGATCGACATCTTTCGTTCCTGTAGCGATTCACCGGATCCTCCGGCAAACACGCGCTGAATCTCACAAACAATCGCCAGCGCAATTTCTGCTGGCGTTTCCGCGCCGAGATCGAGTCCAGCCGGCGCAAAGAAACCGGCATTGATTGCGACTCCGATGTCGAGAAGGTCGCCGAGTAATTGATCGCGGCGCTTTCGGGGACCGATCAGCCCGACATAGCGCAAATTCAGTGGAAGCAGCTTTTGCAACGCGACGAAATCGCGTCCGTAATTGTGCGATTTTACGATCGCTGCCGTCCATTGGTCGGGCTCCATCGACCAATCGTTTACATCAATGATCTCAGTCGGCTGCCAGCCGAGGAGTCTGCCTAATGTGCGAATTGGCTCATTGTCCGGACCATCGCCGAAAATCAAAAGTTGAATCGGAGGATGAATTTCCTGCATGAGGGGACTGTAGGGGAAGCCGTTGGCTTCCCAATTTTCACACACGGTTTGGTTTTGAGACGGGAAGCTACCAGCCTTCCCTACAGAGCTTCCTTCAAACGTCGTTACCGCCAAACAACTGCGCCGCGCATCCAGTTGGTTTGCAAGATCGACAAGAAAGCCTTCGCGGACGCGTTCAACGAAAATGTCGATCTTGCCGTTGCAACCGAAGCGACGTCGCGTGTCGAACGTCATCATCGCCGGTTCGCAGGTTCGAAGGACCTCCTGCGCTTGCGTCGCTACTTCTTCTTCGAGACAACCGGCGCTCAGCGAGCCGATTGTGTGCCCATCTTGGCAGATGAGCATGCGCGCTCCGGGCCGTCGATAACTTGAGCCTTCTGCGCGCACAAGCGTCGCGAGCGCAAAGCGCTGGCCGCGCCGTTTCTTCCATTCTCGCACGATATCGTAGATGTCTTTCATGCGTGGGTAGCGCACGCGTCTCGCGTGTTGGTTTCGGCGTCGCGCCGAAACAATCTTTTCTTTGATGGAAAATCGCCACACTGCTTCGTGCCTGCAGAGAAAGTTCGCAATCGCGAGGACGCCATTGCCAGCACGCGAGACGCGTGCGCTACCCGAAATTTCGCCGCCACGACGACCCTCATATCAATTTATCCATCGTAATCGGCAGATCGCGCACGCGTTTCCCCGTCGCATGATAAACAGCGTTCGCTACTGCCGCGGCCGCGCCAGTGATTCCGATCTCACCCATGCCGCGCGCGCCCATCGGATTGAACGCGTAATCCGGTTCACCGACGAAATGAACGTCGATCGAATGAATATCGGCATGCACGGGCACGTGATAATCGGCGAGGTTACGCGTAGCCGGCAGTCCGGTTGCTGGATCGTAAACTGTTTCTTCTTCGAGCGCCATGCCCACACCCATAACAATGCCGCCGAGAATCTGACTGCCGCCGGTTTTCGGATTAATGACGCGGCCACAGTTCATCACGCTCACCCAGCGCGTCACGCGGACCAGCGGGAGATCGGCATCGATTTTCACTTCGCAAAAATGTGCGCCGAAACTTTGAAAGCCGAGTTTTTCATTCTCTTCGGATTCAAATCCGCCGTCTGCTTCGATGCTGTTGACTCCGGCGCGTTTCAGAATTTCGGTGGGTAAATCCACGTTCTTCGCACCGGCCCAAACGGCAAGTTCGAATCGCCGAGTTCAAATTTCACTTTTTCTACGGGCAACCCGATCGCATCGGCGCTGATTTGGGTGAGCGCAGTGTAAGCGCCCGTGCCAAGATCGTGCGCAGCGCAACGAACAAGGGCCGTGCCGTCGGAATTCAGCTGAATATGCACATTGGCACGCATGGCGTGCGCAGGATAAGTCGCCGTGGCAACGCCCCAGCCGACCAACAGGTTCCCGTCTTTCATCGAGCGCGGTTCATGGTTGCGGCGTGACCATCCGAATTTTTCTGCGCCCAGATCGTAACATTCGCGCAAATATTTCGCCGACCACGGAATCCCTTTGACCGGATGATTTGGCGAATCATTGACCATCCGCAATTTCAACGGATCCATCTTTAGTGCATAGGCGAGTTCATCCATCGCGCACTCGAGCGCGTACGTGCCCGGGCATTCACCCGGCGCGCGCATGAACGACGGCTGCGCCACATTCACCGTGTGAACGATATGATTGAACTCGATCGAGGGAGAGTCGTAGAGAACATTTGTCGATCCGATTCCACATCCCTCCACCCAGTGGCCGACCGGCGAAGTAACCATTTCGCTTTTATGCCGGATGGCCTGCAATTTTCCATCTTTGCCGGCCGCGAGGGCGATTGTTTGAAAGGTCGGGGTGCGATGACCGGTGCCGCTGAACATTTCTTGTCGCGTTAATTCCAGCTTGACCGGCCGGCCGACAACTTTTGCCGCCATCACCGCGAGGATTGTGTGCGGCCAGACCGGGCCTTTGCAACCAAACGCTCCGCCGACGAATGGACAGATCACGCGCACATTCTCGCGCTTCAAGCCGAAGGCGCGCGCGACAGTTCCTTGCGCGCCTTTCACGTATTGGGTCGCGTCGTAAATCGTCAGACGATCGGGTGCGTCCCATACTGCCACGGTGGCCGAGCATTCCATCGGATTGTGCGTCTCGGTCGGCGTCGAGTAGGTGTTCTCGATCTTGACGAAATCGGAATTGGCAAGCGCAGCGGCGACATCGCCTTTCTTTTCTTGAAGTGATTCCTCGAAAACTTCTTTCGGTTCGTCCGTTTTGCTCGCGTGTTCCCTGTCCAAGGCCGGCGTTTTCGCAGCGTAGGAAATTTTTAACAACGAGGCCGCGTAGCGGGCGTGTTCGAGAGTATCGGCCACGACCGCAGCGACGTATTGACCGCCATAGGAAATTTTATTGTCGGCGAGCGGCTCCCGTTGTTCGATCCGAATCCCTTCGGACCTCTGTGCGTTTGGAGGCTCGGCTAATTTGGGCGCATTCAAATGCGTGAGCACGGCCAGAACACCGGGCGCTTTTTCGGCCGCTGCCGCGTCAATAACAGCGATCTCGCCTTTCGCGATTGGACTCATTACGAGAAATGCGTAGGCGGCATTGGGTGGATTAAATTCCGCCGCGTATTTCGCCGCGCCAGTCACTTTTAGTCGACCGTCCACACGACTGAGAGGTTTGCTCATCGCTTTTGCTGGAATCGGAGTGCTCATGGGTAGCGCACGCGTCTAGCGTGCAAATGCCAGTCCGGCTCGGACTTTCGGCGTCGCGCCGAAACAGGCTTTGCTTTGGGTGCTGCTCGCAGGGAGTAACCAGCATTTAAAGGAAAGTGCGCGATCGCGAGGACGCGCTCGCCAGGTACGCGAGACGCGTGCGCTACCCAGAGATACGCTTTCACATTCATATCAATTTATCCGGCGTGATCGGCAGATCGCGCACGCGTTTGCCAGTCGCATGAAAAACGGCGTTCGCCACCGCCGCCGGCGCACCAACGATTCCAATCTCGCCGATCCCGCGCGCGCCGAGATCAGGCATGTGCGGATCGGGTTCGTTTATGAAATCGATATCGAATTCCGGCGGTGTGTCGGCGTGCACCGCAACTTGATATTCCGCCAGGTTCGAATTTACAATGCGCCCGACCTTTTCGTCCGGAACGGTCGCTTCAAACAATGCCGTGCTGAAGCCGAAAAGCAGTCCGCCGATGATTTGGCTGCGCGCGAGGCGTGGATTGATCATGCGCCCCATGTCATAAACGCCGGCGGCGCGCTTGACCCGCACTTGTCCAAAAAGATCGACATGTAGCTCGACAAAAATCGCTCCGTAAGAAAAGAACGAAGACTTTTCCCGCTCCTCTTTGTTCGGCGCGGAACTGAATTCGGCTTGAATCGGCATCGGCAAGTTCGCGAGCTCGCTCTCGTTAGGCCAATGGCCCGCAACATCGACAACTTTATTTTTCAACTCGCGGCACGCTCCCATTACCGCCGGCGCAACGCTCGTCGTCAGCCATGACCCGCCGTTGTTCGGCGCTTCCGGAAATTGCGAATCACCAAGCTCGAAGCGCACTTTCTCGATTGGAATCCCAAGTGTGTCCGCCGCGAATTGGGACATCGCGGTGTAGGTACCGGTGCCGATCTCGTGCGTCGCGCTGCGCACGATAACCGTTCCGTCTTTATTCAGAATCGCCGTCGCACCTGCTTTTTGTTGTCCGGCTGGATAAATTGCCGTCGCCATGCCGAAACCAATTTGCGATCCGTCCGCTGCGCGCATTGATCCCGGCTTTCTATTTCGTTTCGACCAACCGAACTTTGTCGCGCCGCGTTGGTAACACTCGCGCAACTTTTTACTCGACCACGGTCTGTTTTCGTATTCGTCAGTTTCCGCGTAGTTGCGCATACGGAACTCGATCGGATCGATATCGATCTTATGTGCGAACTCGTCCACAGCGCACTCCAGCGCGAAGACACCCGGCGTTTCGCCAGGCGCGCGCATTGGACACGGCGTAGTTAAGTTCAGCCTAACGAGCCGGTGCGATACCTCGACATTCGGACACGAATACAACATGCGCGACATGTTGCCGCATGCCTCGGTGTACTCGTGAGTAGGTGAGGAATGTGTGGTCGTGGCGTGACGCAACCCCACCAGCTTCCCGTCTTTCCCCGCGCCCATGGAAAACCTCTGTTCTGTCCGGGCGCGTTGCCCAGCCGAATCGAACATTTGTGGACGCGTGAATGTCAACTTCACCGGTTGCTGCACCAGCTTCGCCGCCGCTGCTGCAAGCAACGTATGGCTCCATTGAAATCCTTTCGAACCAAACGCCCCGCCGATGAAGGGACAAATGATGCGCACATTTTCCTGTGGCAAACCGAAGGCGTTGGCAACGACTCGTTGCAGTTGTTTGATCCCGCGCGTGCATTCG
>VBQB01000407.1 GCA_005887855.1 Verrucomicrobiota bacterium
TACTCCGGAGGGAATAAAACTCGAGTCGGAGGTTGCGCCTAACGAATCAATCAGGCGACGAACTGGGCGCAAGATCGTTGGAATCACGGTTCTGCTCGCCGTGATCGCGGCTGGTCTACTCGCCTTCAATCTTTTTCGGATCAAACCGGCCACGCCTCCAACAACTGCCGCGCCAATTACTAACAACTCCGTCGCCGTTCTGGCGTTCGCCAATCTCAGCGACGACAAGGGAAGCGAATATTTTTCAGACGGAATCAGCGAGGAGTTGCTGACCGTGCTGCAAAAAATTTCGGGCCTGCACGTCGCCGCGCGGACTTCGGCGTTTTCGTTCAAAGGCAAAAATGCGACCGCGCAGGAGATTGGGCAGAAACTCGGCGTGGCACATCTGGTCGAGGGAAGCGTGCGCAAGGCCGGCGACGTTGTGCGCATCGCGGCCCGGCTCACTCGCACCGACACAGGCGAGCAACTTTGGTCGGAAAATTTTACTCGTGATTTGAAGGACGTGTTCGCCGTCCAAACCGAACTTGCCCAAACCATCGTGGGACAGTTGAGCGGTCAGCTCACAAATGGCACCGCGGACCCAGCGGCCAAGGCGACGATTGAAGCGCAGGTGCAAGCGGCGGAAAAAGGCGGGACGAAAAATGTCGACGCCCACCAGCATTATTTGCAGGGCCGTTTTTATGCCAATCGCCACTCGGAAAAAGGCGTGGGTGAGGCCTTGGCCGAGTATCAACGGGCGGTGGAGCTGGACCCTTCTTTCGCGCTGGCTTGGGCAGGTCTGGCTCAGACGCATGTGTGGTACTGCGGCTTTTCCAGCGCAATAGGACGGGCGGGCTTCGACGACCATCTCGCTCGCGCGCGCGAGGCAGTGGCGCGGGCATTGGCGATCGAGCCCAACCTGCCGGAAGCGTTGCTTGCCCGCTCGAAGATTCAGCTCAATTTCGATTTTGACTGGAACGAGGCGGCCGAGACCGTGCGGAGCGCTTTGGCCCTGGCCCCCGCAGATCCGGCACTCGTCACCGCCGCGGGTACCCTTGCCTTAGCCCGGGGGGACACGACGCGGGCCATCGAGCTCTATCGCCAGGCGGTCGTGTTGGACCCCGTCAATCCGGCAGCCCGAGCGTGGCTGGCCTTCAATCTTGCGGTAACGGGGCGGTTCGACGAAGCGAGGGCGGAATACCCGCGTGTGGTGGAGCTGAATCCGGCGGCGCCTTGGAGCCATGCCGGTCTCGGTCTCGCCTTCATCGTCAAAGGTAGATTTGAGGAGGCCGCGGTCGCGGCGCAAGACGATGCGGCGGAGTGGGCGCGGCTTCGTGTCGTGGCCATGGCTCGCTGGAGTCAGAAACGAATCCCGGAAGCAGATGCTGCGCTGGCCCGGTTAACCGAGGGCTTCGCCGATATTGCCGCCTACCACATCGCCGAAGTCCACGCGTATCGAGGGGACAAGGACCGGGCGTTCGAATGGCTGGAGCGAGCGCGACGGCAGCGCGACGGAGGCCTGGGCTTCATGCGGTGCGATCCGTTCCTCGCGAACCTTCGAGAGGACCCGCGGTGGAATTCTTTCTTGCACACGATGGGCCTGGCCGACGGCCAATTGAAATGAGCGCTCTGGACGATAAGGCCAACACATGAACTTTTTGACCGAGCTGAAGCGGCGTAATGTTTACCGCGCAGCGGTCGCTTACGCAGTAGTCGCATGGTTTCTCACGCAGCTTACGACGCAGGTCTTCCCGTTTTTTGAAATTCCGAATTCCGCAGTGCGTTTTGTTGTCATTGCGCTCGTTATCGGATTTCCAATCGCGATGCTACTCTCCTGGCTTTACGAATTGACCCCCGAAGGAATAGTGCGGACGGAAGATCTCGAGCCGTTGGGCGACTCCCGTTTTACAGGCAGACAGGCGAGTCGATTTTGCAAAAAAGCATCGCGGTGCTTCCCTTTGAAAACCGGAGCGAGGAAAAAGCGAACGCCTACTTTGCTGACGGCATCCAGGACGAGATACTGACGCGCTTATCGAAGATCGCTGATCTGAAGGTGATCTCGCGAACGTCCACGCAGCAATATCAGAGTACACCTCGGAATCTCAGCGAGATCGCAAAGCAGCTTGGCGTAGCCCACGTTCTTGAAGGCAGCGTACAAAAGAGCGGGGATGCCGTGCGGGTGAACGTGCAATTGATCAAAGCGGCTAACGATTCCCATCTTTGGGCCGAGACCTTTGATCGCAAACTGACCGACATATTTTCCGTTGAGAGTGAGGTGGCTAAAGTCATCGCGGAGCAACTGCAGGCGAAACTTACTGGTCAGGAGCAGCAAGCCATAGCTGCCAAACCGACAGACAATCCTGAAGCCTACGATGCCTACTTGCGTGGGCTGGCTTATACACTGAAAACGACAACTTCACCCGCGAACGCTCTTGGCGCGCAGAAATATCTGAGACAAGCGGTGCGGTTGGACCCGAAGTTCGCTCTTAGTTGGGCGCTGCTGTCATACGTGGATACAAGCGGCTACATCATACAGAGTCTTCAACCAACGGTCGCCCTCCGTGAAGAGGCACGGCAGGCAGCCGAAACCGCGCTCACTCTTCAGCCCAATCTCGGCGAGGCGATGCATGCCAAGGGATACTACCACTACGCCTGCCTAAAGGATTACGACACGGCCGCGACTTATTTTGAGCAAGCACGGCAACGCCTGCCCAATAACAGCCAAATTCTTGAATCAATGGCCTATCTTGCGCGCAGGCGAGGCGATTGGGACCAGAGCGAGTCGTATTTCAATGAAGCCGAGCGGCTGGATCCCCGCAACGTTCCGTTGCTAGAGGGGCATGAGTCTTCCTATGTCATGCTTCATCGGTTCCCGGAAGCGCTGCGAAAGCTTGATCAAGTTCTCGATATCGTCCCCGACGACATGGAC
>VBQB01000097.1 GCA_005887855.1 Verrucomicrobiota bacterium
GCCGCGCGCCGCAAATTCAAACTCCGCTTCGGTCGGCAAACGTTTGCCCGCCCATTTCGCGTACGCTTCCGCGTCGGGGTAAGCGATTTGAACGACCGGATATTTTCCCTTCCCTTTGATATCGCTCTGCGGTCCGAGCGGATGACGCCAGTTCGCGCCTTTCACGTAACTCCACCATTGATAATGATCGTTGAGTGCAACTTCGTGATCGGTCGGCGCAAACACGACCGAGCCGGCGACCAGATTTTCAGCGGGCGCAGTGGGAAACTCTTCTTTGGTTGGCGTGCGCTCCGCGATCGTGACGTAACCCCTCGCCTTAACGAATTTCTCGAACTGCTCGTTTGTCACAGCAGTTGCATCCATCCAGAAGCCGTCAACATGAACGCGATGAATCGGGCCGGAGTCATTCGAGGCCATCGGCATTTCATGGCTGCCCTCGCCGTTCACGGCGGCACCCATGGAAAATTCGCCGCCGGGAATCCAGACCATGCCCTCAGGCGCAGGGCGGGGCGCGGGCGTCTTGTTCGGAATTGTCGGCGCGAACGTTGACGACTCCGGCGTCCCCGCGTGAGCGATGGCGACACAGAGACAAAGGAAAACTGCAACGGATCCACGCATATTCGCAGAGGCCAACATAACAAAGGCAGAGGGACTTAGCTTATTGCGATCAGTCCTCGGCTATTTCTTCCATATCTCCTCCGTCCCCAATCTCCTTCTGATCTTTAGCGCTGAGGTTAAGACGCTTGACATCAACCGTAATTTTCTTGATCGCTCCGGTAAACTTATTGTCCCTTTCTTTGTAATCATTCGACACCGGTGTTTCATTGTCCATCCCTACATCAACTCCTTCGTCGCCCGAATAAGCGTAGGGCTCAGTTTTTGGTATTTTCCCTTCGGCGACTTTCTGCCCATCGACGTACAAAATGGATTGCCCACCGGCCCCCGGTTTACCACCGTCAAATACAAACTCGTATTTAATAATATGTTTACCGGCGGCAATGGATTTGGATGAGGCAATGTTCGTGTGTTCAAGTCCAAAATAGTTATATTCGTGATGAAGCGCGCCGCCTTTCATGTAAAGTGTCCACCCGCCAAAACGACCGGCTTGGCAAATGATAACTCCATTCGCCTTGCCATCCGGTAATTCCACGTCGGATGTCATACTAAAAGAGCGGTTCTTTATGTTGATGAACGCATTTTCCATTATCCCGATCATGCCCGGATAAAGCGTCAGTGAAGTGCGATTGCCCATTAGGTCGGGTCTCCCTGCAATGGCAGCATTGAATCGTTCCACCCTGCGGTCATCAATCGGCAGCACGTGGTATTTCTCTGCTACTTTCATGAAGAGATCCTGCAGCTCCTTGAGTTTCCCAGGGTTCTTTGTCGCGAGATTGTTCGCTTCACTAAAATCTTCATCCACGTTATACAACTCCCAAACATCATCCTTAAGCGGTGGCAGTTGTGCCATTAGCCATGGGATGGAATGCCGAGTGCATGCCACCCAGCCATCATGATAAATGGCGCGGTTACCAAACATCTCAAAGTATTGAGTCGTATGCCGGTCTTTGGCTTTAGCATCGTCAAAAGTGTAAACCATTGAAGGCCCATCGAACGGAAGCTGCTCGGTTCCATTCACCATCTTTGGAAAGGGCAAACCGGCTGCCTCCAATACAGTAGGCGCAATATCTACCACGTGGCTAAACTGTGGGCGAACCTCCCCTTTAGCTTTGATCCGTTCGGGCCAATGCATTACCATTCCGTTCCGAGTGCCCCCCCAATGGGAAGCAACTTGCTTGGTCCATTGAAAAGGAGTATCCAGCGCGTGCGCCCAGCCAATCGCATAGTGCGGAAAAGTATTTGGACTTCCCCAGTCATCTATATGATTCATCATTTGAGAGGCATTCCCAATAATGCCATTCAACGCCATCATCTCATTGTAAGACCCTTCAGGTCCGCCTTCGGCACTGGATCCGTTATCACCTACAATGTAAACGAACAGAGTGTTATCCAGCTCACCGATGTCGTTGAGTGATTGAACCAATCTTCCGACTTCATAATCGGTTTGCTCGGCAAACCCGGCAAAGACTTCCATCTGTCGTGCCAAAAGTCTTTTCTGGTCAGCATTCATCTCATCCCAGGCAGGAATCTCTTTGGGGCGAGCTGTGAGCTGTGCATTTTGTGGAATGATCCTCATTTCCTTTTGCTTCGCGAAAATTTGTTCTCTTAGCTTATCCCATCCCTCATTGAACTTGCCCTTGTATTTATCACTCCATTCTTTGGAGACATGATGCGGCGCATGGCAGGCGCCAGGTGCAAAGTAAACATAGAACGGTTTGTCAGGAGTAAGTGATTGCTGTGCCTGTATCCAATTAACCGCCTGGTTGGTCATGTCCGTCGTAAAATGATATTTCGGGTCATGGGGAGGCTCAACCCTTGCGACACCATCGTAAACGGCAGGAGACCATTGATTCGTTTCGCCACCGATAAAACCATAGAACTTATCGAAGCCGGAATGGGTGGGCCAGCGATCATAGGGACCCGAAACTGAAACTTCCCAGGGTGGCGTTTCATGATATTTCCCAAAGGCGGCGGTGCTATAACCGTTCTGGCGGAGCATTTCAGCCAGTGGCACTACACTATTGGGACGGATACCCGTGTTGCCCGGAAAGGCAGTGGCGAGCTCCATGATGGCTCCTGCATTGTTTACGTGGTGGTTACGACCTGTAAGCAACGCCGTGCGTGTAGGTGAGCAAAGGGCAGTCGTATGAAAGCGGTTATAACGCAAGCCACTTGCAGCCAGCTTATCAAGCGTTGGCATGTTGATAGGTCCGCCAAAAGCGCTCGATGCGCCAAAGCCGATATCGTCAATTAAAACGATGACGACATTGGGTGCTTTTGCCGGTGCCTTCACTTCGAAACGCGGCGGTGCTTTTGCATCCCTGGCATCAAGCACTCTTGACTCAGGATAAGTGGGTTCTTTAATGGGTAGGACGGTGCGATCGAGACTACTGGAATCAGTTGCGCTGAATACTCTGCTTTGTTGTCCGACCGCGCCCGTGAGCGCCGCCGCAGCCGCCAGTCCGACTACGCATCGCTTCGTCGCGACAAGCAGTGACAAGCCTTTCACCAGTAATTTGTGTTTCAGGTTCTGCGTTTCCTTTTGTTTCATGGCAGCTGTTCCGTTCGAGTTCAATTCACCTCTTCAATTTCTCCTGGCTTTTCAAGTCTTGTCGAATCCACGCATCGAAGGGGTTATCAGCTTGATCAGCGAACAGGCAACTCGATCACGAAAGTTGCGCCTTTCCCTCGTCCCTCGCTGCGTACGCGAATAGTGCCGGCGTGCATTTCGACGATGGCTTTGCTGATCGCGAGCCCGAGCCCCAGACCTTCGCCTTGCGAATCGGCCTTTTCAAAGGCGTCAAAGACTCTTCCGACAAATTGTGGTTCGATGCCCGCGCCATTGTCGCTGATCTCGATGGTGATTGTTCTTGTGTTAGGATTGTATGACCGCACAGAAACCGCGCCATTTTCCGGCGCGAATTTGCAAGCGTTGCGAAAAACGTTCCAGAAAACTTGCTCCAAGCGCGGCGCATCGGCGACCATCTCGTGCTGCGATGCTGCCAAAGCAACAGAGAGTTTTAGATGTCGATCTTCCATATCGCTGCGTACGATCTCCATTGCAGAGAGCAGGAGTTCATGTGCGTCGGCCCTGCGCAATTGCAACTTCAATCTCCCGCGCGCCAGACGGGTAAGATCGAGCATGTCCTCGATCAGACGCACCTCGAGTTCGACATTACCGTGGACCATTTTCAATCCTTGCTGCAGCTCTGGCCTGAGGTCGGGTTGTTCCGCAGTTCTGCCGGTCCAGGTCAGGACAGGGTTAAGCGGCGCGCACAATTCATGACTTAACATCCTAAGGAATCGATCCCTTGCCGCGTTTGCCGTCTCCGTGTTTTTCTTTTCGCATTGCAACTGTTTCTCGATTCTGCCTCGCTCGATGAAGAGCCCGATCTGGCTGCCGAACGCTTCAACCATCTGGAGGAAATCTTCATCGGGCTCGACAACGTTGTGGCTGAACAGCTCCATTATACTGTTGATCTCGCCGCGGAAGAGGAGGGGAAAGGCAAATCCACCGTGCAGACCCGCCTCTGCCGCATACGGAGCTCGGGGAAAATTTGGATCGCTGGTAACGTTATAGACCCATGTTGGTTTTTTTGAATTCCACACGCGCCCGGGCAAGCCTTGGCTCTCCGGAAGCGTAATTAGGAAAGACAAATCGGCGAATTTCTTCACTCGCTCCGACGGCTCATGCCACACGTATCGGCACCGCAATCCGCCCGCTGCGCCGTCGTAAACCCAAATTGCGGCAAAGGCCCAGTCTCCGCTCGAGGCGATTACTTCCAGAATTTGTGTGGCCACTTCGGCCAGCGTCCAGGAGCCCGCGAGGAGGTTGCTTACAACGTACTGGGTGGCGCGTCTGCGATCGGTGCGAACGCGCTCGGTAATGTCACGCGCAATTTTCGACGCGCCGATAACATGCCCGCTCCCATCATTGATGGGTGAAACGGCCAGCGAAATGTCGAGCGGGGTGCCGTCCTTTTGGCCGTGTACCGTCTCGTAGCGAATGACACGCTCGCCCCGGCGGATCCGTTCCATAATTTCCAGCTCCTCCTTTTGGCGATCCGGCCGGACCAGAACGGTGATCGGTTTGCCGATAATTTCAGCAGCAGTGTATCCAAAGAGCCGTTCCGCTTCTTTGTTCCAACTCGTGATCCTCTCATCGAGATCTACACTCATGATCGCGTCACCGGAGGACTCAATGATCGCAGCCAAGCGGCGGTTAGCTTCTTCGGCGCGCTTTTGCTCGGTGATGTCGCGTAGGTAGGCCGTAAAAATTGGCGACCTATCGATCTCAGTTGCGTTGATCGCAAGCGCCACCAGAATCTCGGTACCATCCCGGCGCAGGGCCGCGATTTCGATCAGCTTTCCCAGCAACGGGCCCTGGCCAGTTTTCAAATAGTGAGCCAACCCTTGTCGATGTCTCTCGCGAAGTCGCGGAGGGATAATCAGGTCGGCCAGCTCCTTGCCAACCGCTTCAGCACGCGTAAAGCCGAATACCCGCTCTGAGGCCGGGTTGAATTCGCGCACGCACCCGGTCGCATCCATCGTGATGATGCAATCTAGCGCCGAGTCGAGGAAAGTGCGACTGAGAGCCTCCAGCGTTGTAGCTGGACTCCCTACATTATTTTGGTGGTCTTGCTCAGATGACACCGGGGCCACTTTCGTTCACGAATTTGATGTTTGGGGCCGCCGCATCTTGTCTAACCACGGTTAGAGCGAGCTGTGGAGTCGCGAGATGCAGCAGGTTGGTCAGTCATATGAGAAGCGCTCGAGCTCGTCGATCAAGACTATCAGGCTTGATCCCCCAATCCTTATGTTTTGCGACTAATCGTTAACTGGATGCCAGGTCTTATCGGGATTGAAGCCCTCGCGATCGGCGCAACCAGAGAATCCAACTGAGCGTTCGGAATCTTCGGAGCCTCTTCCGCGGGCGCTGCATTCTGCGGCTGTGCCTCCTGGGCCAACGCGACGGCATAGCCGGGCGAGAGCAACGCGACGCATAAGATGGCCATCACGCCACTAAGTGATCGGCTTGCGAATCCGGATCGAGAGGCTCTGGGCTTCATGGCTTCATGACTTTCTCTCTCCTTCTCTCGGCTGACAACAACAACAACATGTTCACCTAGCACGTTGCAAAATGGTTTGCAAGAGTTAGCCCACTTAGCGGTTCAGTGACTTGATGCTTTCCATCTCTGTTCTGTCATTTGCTCCCTTTGAAATCGGTTTATTTGTTCTCGAACGCGAAGATGGTTTTCCAATCATCCTTCATGCTGATCACCGTCCAGTCGTTCTTCTTCGCCTCGGTCATCAGCGCATCACTGAACGTCCCGATCTTCGATTCCGCGCCGTAAGCGAACTCGCGCACTGCGTCATCGTGATGCACCAGCATCATTAACCGCGCGCCGCTACCCGCCTGCGTCCATTCCAGCATCTGCTGATCACCGTCCGAGTTGCCGAACGCAGCGATGGGCCGGCGGCCAATGTGCGAGTTGATGCCGACCGGTTTGCCAGTCTTGTCGTCGATGAAGTTCATTTCCGGCAATCGCATGAGCACCGGCTTGCCGTCGCGCATTTCATACTTTGTCTTGATGCTGCTGCCCACCACTTGCTCGGGCGGGATGCCATAGACTTTTTCGGTCCATGGTCGCATGAACTCTATGCCGCCGCCTGAGACGATGAATGTCTTGAATCCGTTCGCACGCAGGTACGCGAGCAATTCAATCATCGGCTGATAAACGCATTCGGTGTACGGCCGCTTGAATTTTGGATGCTTTGCGGTGGCGATCCAGTCCTTGACGATTTGTTCGAATTCGGCCGTCGTCATGCCAGCGTGCGTGGCCACAATGATTTCTAGCATTGCCCGTTCGCCGCCTGCGAGCGCGCCCTTCACATCGCCCTTGAGCAACGACGCAAATGGTTGCTTCGTTTTCCACTCGGGATGTTGCGGCGCGAGCGCCTTCACGCGATCAAGCGCGAAGAAGAGTTGGAAATACATTGGCTGCTCGCACCAGAGCGTTCCGTCATTGTCGAACGTGGCGATGCGTTCCGCCGGCTGCACGAAGTCCGGTGAGCCTTCCTTGGTCACTTTATCGACGAATTCAGTGATGGACTTCTTGGCCTGGCCGTCGTTCCACGAGGGGAGTGGATCCTGGGCGTAAGCGGTCGTTAGGCCAGCGATGACAATCGCCAGCAAGACAAATTTATTGCGGATGGTTTTCATGGGTGTGGGTTTTCAGGAATGGGCGGTAGCTGCGAAAGTTTTCTGCCTTCTGATCATTTGAAATTTGTTTCGAGTTTCGAGTTTACGACTTTAGGGTTGGAATTAAGATGATTTGTTAAACTTCCGGCGCGGGCATCGGTCCGAAGAATATCCGCAGAGCCTTTTGCCTGCCGATTACCCGGACCAGTTCGTGCATCGTGCAGTACATAACAATCAGCACGAGCAGAATGATCTGGATCGCCCAGAAATGTGGCCAGACGATTTCCGCCAGTAGCTTTTCGTTGCCGGCGACAAGGCTGCCGGTCTGCCGCCAGAAATCGACCAGGCGTTCCAGATAGTGAATAAGCGTGGCCATCAGGAGGTAGAGCAAGGTCTTCCAGGCGACGTTGTAGATTAGCGGCTTATTGGGAAACCGATTGATCATCGGCAGCATGTCCGCGATTAAGACTGCCTTACCCAGAATGAGGGCGGCGACCGCAATCGACATCGTAGACAGTGGCGAAATCCCGGTTCCCTTCAGCATCAGCACGCGAACAAACGCCACGATATGTAAAGCCACGAAAAAAAAGATTGTTGGTGGGAGCAGCTCAAAGAACTCCTTCTTAAGCGTGGTGGATAGTTTGGTCATAAAGTTAGATTGCGATGAGTCTTATAGATTTCATGGTTTTTGTTCCCGAAATAGCGTGTTGCTTGTCACGTAACCAGGACCGTGGTCAATGCCACTAGCACAGCCACGACTCCCGCCAAAATTCCAGCAAACCAGAATCTGCGATCTCGGGTCAGCAAAGTGATGGAACTGAGGACGAGCGCCAACTCACAAAACAGCTCGCCCAGATCGAAGCGGTTAGCTTTGCTTTGCGCGCGTTGGCTCTCAACCTCCAGCCGCCGCCCTTCGGCTGTGTCTTGCCCTTCTTGATTCTGATAGCGCTTCATCTCGATCTTGATTTTTTCTTTTAACGCAACAGCCTGAGCGGTGTTGGCGGCAGCGAGTACATCAAGCATGCCAAGGAACACCGCATCCGCGTGTTCTCGCGTCTTGTTGCCGACCAACTCTGCCTTCCAAAAGTTTGCCCGTGTGTGCGCAAGCAGCACTCCATTGTGCGCGCGATGACCCAACATCGAGAAAGCACCCAACGCTACCGCCAGGATTGCCATGGCCAGCGATACCGGAGCCAGCGTCTTATCTGCATGCGTCAGCTCTGCGCGCTCGTGGGCTTCATGAATCTTGAGAGCATCTTGTTCAGACATCAGTCTCGTCCGCGCTTATTTCACCTTCTCGATGACGACCGCCGCGTGTTTCACCATCGAGGGGAGTTAGTCGAATGAAAAGACGGGCGACTCCTGCGAGCCGCCCGCCGTGAAGGTCATTTGCGTTACTGGCCGGTGCCTTTGGCGGCCGCCTGCGCCTGTTCCATCTTTTTCGCCATCTCCGCTTTGACGGCGTCAAGATTGAAACTCGCGCCTTTCTGCATCGGCGGGTATTCAAGGAAGGTTTGGAGTTCCTTGCCCATCACCTGCTGGACGAAGACAAAGCGCCAGAATTGGAACTTGAACCAATCGAAGTATTGCTGCGCCCCTTCTTTCGTCCCATTGTTGGGCCAGCCCTGGCGCTCGAAAGGATCGAGACGCAGATTGATCAGATAGGGCACGTCAACGTGCGTTTTTTCACCCAGCCAGCCTTGGGGTTGGTCGATGAAACGAAACTTGTAGTCATCAATGCGCACCGCGCCGACTGTGCTTTCGCCGAGGTAGTAGATTTCGTGACGGTTCGATGGGCCTTTGCCGGTGATGGCGTCCATCTGATTATAGCCGTCCAGGTGGTTTTTGTAAGTCCGGTCGCCGAGTTTCACACCTTTGAGCAACTGATCGGTGATGTTCGGGTTGCCAGCGGCTGCGAGGAAGGTGGGGAACCAGTCCATGCCGGAGAAAATGCCGTTCTGAACGGAGTCTGCTGGGACGTGGCCGGGCCAGCGCAGGATTGCCGGCACGCGGAAGCCGCCCTCGAGAACTGTTCCCTTGGACTGCGCGAAGGGCGTGGTGCCGCCATCGGGCCAGGTGAAGAGTTCAGTGCCGTTGTCGGTGGTGAAGACGACAATGGTGTTGTCATCCAAGCCAAGGTCCTTGAGCTTCTGCATCACCAAACCAATATCGTCATCGAGCTGAGCCATGCCGGCTTCCTCTTCTGACCAGCCATTCTCCGCGTTGCGCATCTTCTCGTACTTGTCGGAAAGATGGGTGACGATGTGCATGCGTGTCGGGTTCAGCCAGCAGAAGAACGGCTTACCGTCCGTTTTGGCCTTTTCGATGAACTTCAAAGCGAGATCGCGAATCTCATTATCGACGGTCTTCATCCGCTCGGGATAAAGAGTACCGGCATCCTCGATTTTTTGTTTGCCGATCTTTCCCCAGCGTGGCATGTCAGTGGTATCATCCGTAGTGGTCGCCCAGGAATGGACCATGTTGCGCGGGCCGACTTTATCCAGAAGATCCTGCGGGTAGTTGGGATGTGCCGGGTCTTCCATCGCGTCCAAGTGATACAGGTAGCCGAAGAACTCGTCGAAGCCGTGGACAGTAGGCAGGAACTCATTCAAATCGCCGAGATGGTTCTTGCCGAACTGGGCAGTTGCATAGCCCTGCGCTTTGAGTGCAGTGGCGATCGTGCAAGCCTGTGCGGGGATTCCGATTTTGGCTCCCGCCTGGCCGACTGTGGTCATGCCTGTGCGGATGGGAAGCTCGCCCATGATGAAGTTCGCGCGGCCCGCCGTGCAGCTTGCCTCGGCGTAGTAATCGGTGAACAACATGCCTTCCTTGGCCATCTTGTCGAGGTTCGGCGTCTTGCCGGCCATCAGGCCGCGATGGTAGGCGCCGATGTTCCACATGCCGATGTCATCGCCCATGATGAAAAGGATGTTGGGTTTCTTGTCTTGCGCCTGGGCTGGAGCAACCACGCTGAAAAGCGCAGCCGTGGCCATAAGCAACGACAAGCCGTTGTAACTTAAGTTTCGTTTCATTTTGGGTTTCTTGTTATTTGGTTTTGGGTTTGTTCTCATGATTTTTCTCCGATCGTACTGGCTATGTCTATTTGCTGAGGGGAAGCGGGCGGTCCGTTTTCGAGCCGCCCGCCGTCGTTATCAATCCTAGGATGGCGATCGACTATTGGCTCGGATGGTCCTTGCTCATCTCCCGCACCTGATCGAGCACTTGTTCGAGGTTGTAGCTCGCCGCTAACTGGAGCGGCGGGAAGTCGATGTAGGACATGAGTTCCTTCTGCCACAGGAGCTGGCCGATGGGCAGGAGGTTCCAGTCATACAAGTACGCCGTGCTCGGGGAGGCCAGGGCTCCGCCGGCCGCCAGCGCGCCCTTCTGTTCTGCCCCGACGTTATTCTCGAACGGATCGCGCATGATGTTCTGGATCTGAGTCCAGTGGAAGGTCGTCGCCGGATTAAGTGCAGCGAGGCCGGTCGAGCCCATCATGGTGTAGTAGAACTTCCAGTTCTTGTAGCGCACCGCCGAGGGATCGCGACCCTGGTAGTAGAAGAAATACTCGCGATTCGACTTTTCCGACTTTCCGGTGACGTAGTCGATCTGGTTGAACCCATCGAGTTTGGTCTTCACGATGCCCTTGTATTTGCCCGCCATGATCTGTTTGTTCAGCTCATCACCCTTCAGCCCGCCGGCGATTTCCACGAACGTGGGCACCCAGTCCAACGAAGAGAACATTTCTTTGAAGATGGTGCCCGGCTTGACGACGCCCGGCCAGCGGATGACGCACGGAGCGCGCATGCCACCCTCCCAGGTCGACAGTTTCCCGGCTTTGAACGGGGTGACGCCGCCGTCCGGGAAGGTTTGAACCTCGGCACCGTTGTCGGTGGTGAAGACGACGATGGTGTTGTCGAGTTGGCCCATGTCTTCGAGCTTCTTGAGGACGAGGCCGATGTTGTCGTCCATCTGCTTCATGCCGGCTTCGTTGATACCCCAATCCTTGCCGCCCTTTTCGCCCATCATGTCCAGATATTTCTGCGATAGCACGGTCGTGATGTGCATGCGGGCCGGGTTGTACCAGACGAAGAACGGCTTGTTAGTCTTCTTGGGATCATTGCGGTCGAGGAAGTCAATCACATGGGAGGAGATTTCCTCGTCCACCGTTTTCGAGCGCTCGAGGGTGAGCGGACCTTCATCCTTGCCCGTCTGGTTCTTCGCCGTGCCGTCGGAGGACTTCATCCAAAGGACAGGGCGCGGCGGGGTCATGCAGGTGCCGGTCTTCGGGTCAACACCGCCCGGTGGGTTCGAGATCCCAGGGATCGGAATCGTTGTGCACGGCGGCACAACACCCTGTTCGGTCGGGCTC
>VBQB01000410.1 GCA_005887855.1 Verrucomicrobiota bacterium
CGTCGTCATTACCGAGATCGATCCGATCAATGCGTTGCAGGCTGCGATGGAAGGTTACGAAGTCACCACCATCGAAGACACGCTCGGCCGCGGCGACATTTACATCGCTGCTACCGGCAACCTTGACATCATTACGCTTGATCATATGCAGCGAATGAAAGATCAGGCCATCGTCACGAATATCGGCCACTTCGACAACGAGATTCAGGTCGATGCGCTGAACGCCGCGCCCGGCGTCAAGCGCACAAACATCAAGCCGCAGGTAGATAAATACACGTTTCCTGACGGCCACGAAATTTTCCTGCTCGCGGAAGGGCGGCTCGTGAACCTCGGCTGCGCCACCGGTCACCCGAGCTTCGTCATGTCGAACTCATTTTCCAATCAGGTGCTCGCTCAGCTCGATCTCTGGAAGAATCGGGACACCTACAAGGTGGGCGTTTACGTCTTGTCGAAGAAACTCGATGAAGAGGTCGCGCGCCTGCACTTGGAAAAGATCGGCGTCAAACTGACCAAGCTTACGAAAGAACAAGCCGATTATCTCGGCGTGCCCATCGACGGCCCGTTTAAGTCAGAGCATTACCGTTATTGATCTGAACCGGGGATCACGCGGATTGCGCGGATGAACAGAAATCGCGTTTGACCGCGAAGGCTCCAGCGCGCAGATCGAGAATTGCTTCATGCCGACGTTCGTCTCGCGTTCTCGCTCCAAGCCTCGCGATACTGCGGTAGATCGTCCGTAATCTCATCCCACGGCGCGCGATCATCAACAAAAGTGTGAAACTGCGGTCGGATTCCCGGATCATCATCGAACGCGCCCATGCGAATGGAAACTTCCGCACCGTCCGGCCAATCGCCGCCAAACAAGCTCGAGCCGCAATTCACGCAAAATGCTTTCACCGCGCCTTCGCCTTTTCCGTAAACCCGGATCAACTCTCTGCCTTGCAGCAAGCGAAATTGCTCCCGCTTCACGCGGGCCTGCGTGCAAACTGCCGTCCCAGAGTGCTTGCGACAGCGCTCGCAATGACAATGACTCGCGCGGATAAATGGTGGCGCGACCTGGAAACGCACTCCGCCGCAGAGGCAACTGCCTCGAATGACCTTGTTCATGAAAGAGCTCGAGACAAAACTGGGCGCATCTAGTTGGAACTTGATCGGCCCACGACAAGTTGATGGCCAAGCTCACCCACGCTGCCGCGATCGTGCAGGATCGGCACTTTTAGCTCGAGAACGAGCAGAGTTACGACAGTTGCGAAGACGCCATCGCTGAAGGCTTCAATGCGGTTGAGGCCTAACTCGCCTTGCGCAAAACGCTTTAGGAATTGCATCATTTTAGTTCACCCGCCTTATTCATTCCCGCGATTTTCTTGGAGAGATAAGCTGAGAAATATTCGGCGTAACGCTCTTGCAATTCCGGGCGCCCCCAGTCTTTGCCATTAAGAGTGCCGCGACAATTGGGCGCACCACAGTTACATTTCACAGAATAATCGTCATCATCGGTCGTCGCCCAATCGTGAGTGAGCTCCTCACCTGCGTGGATGTCGCGCATAGCCACGAACGTAATCTCGCCGCGCATGCCAATGTTCGCATCACACGAATGATTGCTGTAAAGCATTGAGCTTTCCCGCTCGTCCTCCGTGACCGGCGCGATAAAGAGATCCTCGCCGATCTGAATTTCTACCGGTCCAAGCCGTGGCGTGACTTTTTCCCGCAATTGTTTTCGAGAAATAATGTGGCCGCCCTTCACTGCGACGATCTCGTCCTTGGCAATGTCGGCGGTCGCAAACAATCCGCGCCCATGGATTTTACTCTCGCGCACTTCCGCTTTCGGCGAGAGATAAGAGAGTGGCGTCATCGGAATCGAGATCTTGCAACGTTCGATCTAATGAAAGCGCGCAAAGCGGCAGTCGCATTTATTTTCGTCACGGTCATGCTCGACATGCTGGCCCTGGGATTGATCGCGCCGATTTTGCCGAAGCTCATCCTGAACTTTCTCGGCGGAAGCGCGACTAGCGCAGCCACCTGGCTTGGTGTGTTCGGCACTGTCTTCGCGCTGATGCAGTTTTTCTTTTCCCCGGTGCTCGGCGTGTTGTCGGATCGCTTTGGTCGGCGTCCAGTCATCTTACTGTCGAACCTCGGTCTCGGTCTCGATTATATCGTGATGGCGCTCTCGCCGACAATCGGCTGGCTATTTGTCGGCCGCGTCATTTCCGGAATTTCTGCCTCCAGTATTCCGACAGCCATGGCCTACATCTCCGACGTCGTTCCAAAAGAGAAACGCGCCGGTGCCTTTGGAATGATTGGCGTGGCGTTCGGTGTCGGTTTTATTCTCGGTCCGGCCATTGGCGGGCCGCTCGGAGACATCAGTCCGCGTTTGCCGTTCTGGGTTGCCGCCGGATTTAGTCTGGCGAATTGGCTCTACGGATTTTTGTTTGTGCCGGAATCGCTGCGGCATGAACACCGCAAAGAATTCACGTTGCGCCGCGCCAATCCCATCGGCTCACTCGTCTTACTTCGGTCACATTCCGAATTGTGGAAGCTCGCCACGCTCCAATTTCTCGCCTATGTCTCGCACGAAGTTTTCGTCATCTGGGCGCTCTATGCGATTTATCGTTACGCCTGGAACCAAACTACAATCGGCATTTCTCTTGCGCTGGTTGGCGTGTTCACCGCGGCGATTTCTGGCGGACTCACCGGACGAATCGTCGCGTGGCTCGGTGAACGGCGCACACTTTACATCGGCCAATTTTTCGGCGCAGTCGGAATGGTCATTGCCGGTCTGGCCAGAACCGGCGGGCTTTACGTCGCTTCGATCCCGGTGATTTCGATGTGGAACATTTCCTTTCCAGCAGCGCAGGGAATGATGACTCACCGCGTGAGCGAACGGGAGCAGGGCGAATTGCAGGGAGCGATCCAAAGCCTGCGCTCAATCGCGTTCGTCATCGGGCCGTTCCTGTTCTCGGGAATATTCGCCTGGTTCATCAATCCGAAGCATTCGTTTTATGTGCCCGGCGCACCATATTATCTCGCAGCAGCGTTGCTCTTCACTGCGATGTTGATGGCAACGCGGGTTGAGCAGCCGCAATTCGGCCAAGTTAGTCCGAGACCGGATAGCTCTGGTGAAGGCATGCCGCCGGAAGAAATCCCGCCCGCCATTGGGCCAATCGTTGATACAGAAGAAAACGTTTGAGCGTTGTCGACGCGTGGACGATTGAAATCGAGCATGACAGCGACGGTGCAACGGAATTTTGGACGATCCGCAACCGTTGCGATTGCCATTTGTTCATGGCTGGCAATTTCCAATCATTGTGCGTTTAGCGCGCTCGCAGCTCCCGTCGGCGAAACGCAAAGCGCGTGTCCTTTTCATTCCAAACCAGCGAAACAGAAAAAGCATTCGGCTGGAGTGCAATGC
>VBQB01000411.1:0-1624 GCA_005887855.1 Verrucomicrobiota bacterium
ACTTTGTGGATTTGATTTCATTTGCGCGATCACATTGTCGATTTGATCCACTCGAACCCCGTTTCCGCCGCGCCAATCGCGCCATTGCGCGCCATACACACGGCCGAGGTCGCCGGTTTCGTCAGCCCATTCATCCCAGATTGTCACCCCGTGCTCATTGAGATATTGAATATTGGTGTCACCCCGTAGGAACCAGAGCAGCTCGTAAATGATGGATTTGATGTGCAACTTTTTTGTCGTCAACAGCGGGAAGCCTGGTCCCTCATTGCGCAGGTCAAACCGCGTATGCGCTCCGAATACTGACAGCGTTCCCGTCCCTGTGCGATCTGCGCGGGGCCGACCTTCCTCAAGCACGAGTCGGAGCAGATCGTGATATTGACGCACACGAAAATTTTATCCCGGTGTGCCCATTCGCGAAACAGAATTTCTTCCCTTCACCTTTTTGTGATTTCGAGCAGCGTAATGCGCGGAACGTTTTAGAATACAATGTGTGAGTGCGAATGAGATCGTAAGGCGATTCGTATGTGAAGATGACAACGAACCGCTCCGGCGCTTCGAGCCGATGCCAGCGTGAAACCAAGGTTTCCCGACCGGATGGAAGGCGTGCCGCATTGGCGCAAGACCCAGTAGCAATCGGATTAGAAACGAGCCGAATTGTCTCGGATGGGAGAAAGCAGTTCATCGCTTGATCGGCGTTAGCATCTGGAGAACAGCAACTTAAGCCAGGCGTCAGGGCCTGGCCTAAGGCTTGCTTAGACTTAATTGGGTTAAAGCCTCGTCACGGCGATTCTGTCCGTCGGCATCTTTACCAAGAAAGGATTTTTAAATTTATGGCTAAAGTTTTAGGCATCGATTTGGGCACCACCAACTCCTGCATGGCTGTGATGGAGGGTGGCGACCCGGTAGTTTTGGAAAACAGTGAAGGCGCACGCACGACGCCTTCGGTGGTTGCGTTCACGAAAAATGGCGAACGACTCGTTGGCCAGGCTGCGAAACGCCAGGCAGTGACCAACCCGCAAAACACGATCTTCTCGATCAAGCGCTTCATGGGTCGCAAGTACGATGAAGTCCAGGAGGAGATTAGGCGTGTCCCTTACAAGGTCGTGAAGGCCGCGAATGGCGACGCGCACGTGCAGGTCGAGATAAACGGCCAGCGCAAGACGTTTTCGCCACCGGAAATTTCGGCGATGATTTTGTCGAAGTTAAAAGCCGATGCGGAAGCAAAGCTCGGCGAAAAAATCACGCAGGCCGTCATTACGGTCCCGGCCTATTTCAACGACTCACAGCGCAACGCCACGAAAGACGCGGGCAAGATTGCCGGCATGGAAGTGTTGCGAATCATTAACGAGCCCACAGCTGCGTCGCTCGCGTATGGCTTGGATAAGAAAAAAGACGAGGAGATTGCGGTTTACGATTTGGGCGGCGGCACGTTCGACATTTCCGTTCTCGAAATTGGCGACGGCGTTTTCGAAGTGAAGGCAACCAACGGCGATACCCACCTTGGTGGTGACGATTGGGACGCGCGCATCATGGATTGGATCGTAAACGAATTTAAGAAAGAAAGCGGCATCGACTTAACGAAACAGCCGGATGCAATTCAGCGCATCAAGGAGGAATCGGAGAA
>VBQB01000411.1:1670-2564 GCA_005887855.1 Verrucomicrobiota bacterium
GAAAGACGCAGGTGTCACGGAAAAGGACGTCGACGAGCTCGTGCTGGTGGGCGGCATGACACGAATGCCCAAAGTGCAGCAGATTGCACGCGACCTTATCGGCAAGGAACCCCACAAGGGAGTAAACCCTGACGAGGTGGTCGCGATCGGCGCTGGCATTCAGGGCGGCGTCCTAAAGGGCGACGTCAAAGATGTGCTGCTTCTCGATGTTACACCGCTTACGCTTTCGATCGAAACAGCCGGCGGCGTGGCTACATCGATGATTCCGCGGAACACCACTATTCCGACGAGAAAATCGCAGATCTTCTCGACTTACAGCGACAACCAGCCAGGCGTAGAGATCAAGGTGTTACAGGGCGAGCGCCCACTGTCCCGCGACAATAAACAACTTGGCGTCTTTCACCTCGATGGGATTCCACCCGCTCCGCGTGGTGTGCCACAGATCGAAGTGACGTTCGACACCGACGCGAACGGTATTCTGCACGTGTCGGCGAAAGATTTGGGCACCGGGAAGGAACAGAAAATTTCCATCACCGGCAGCTCGGGTCTTTCCAAGGAGGAAGTGGAGAAGATGCAGCGCGAAGCCGAAGCGCACGCCGAAGAGGACAAGAAGGCGAAGGAAGCCATCGAGATCAAAAACAACGCCGACATGCTCGCTTATCAGAGCGAGAAGCAGTTGAAAGAACTCGGCGACAAAATCTCCGGCGACAAACGGAAGCAGGTCGAGGACGCCATTGCCGCGGTGCGCGACGCGATCAATCGCAACGACGTCGACGCGATGAAACGGACCTACGACGACTTGCAGAACAAGTTCCAGGAAGTCAGCGCTGAGCTTTACAAGCAGGCATCAGCGCAAGCGGGTCCGCGACCTGGGCCACAACCCGGACCCGAGGC
>VBQB01000098.1 GCA_005887855.1 Verrucomicrobiota bacterium
GGAATTCTGCGGCACGCAGATGCCGGTTATTCGCGGGCGATTAAATTTGCCGCTGAGCGCAACATCGACATCCCGATGAAGCCGCGAGCACGAGATTAAGAAAGAAGATACAAACTGCCGGCGGACATTATGCAAGAACCGATCGAATGCGTGCCTAATTTTTCTGAAGGCCGGGACTTGGGTGTCACATCGACAGACCCAGCGGCGCGATTATCAGAGGTCATCTGATCGCGGTTTCATGATCCGCTGATCTCGACAAAGAAGCGTCGGAGATTAAGCTGGATCCGATGAATATAGACGCTGCCTCATTGCGAGAACCTCTCACGAATATCTGCCAGCGGTTTCGAGTAGAACGGATTTATCTCTTCGGCTCGGCAGCGGACGGGCGCTTCGACTCTGAGCGCAGCGACCTGGATTTTTTGGTGACTCTCGAAGAGCAACCCCCCGGTGAATACGCCGACAACTACCTCGGACTTGCTCAGGCCTTGGAGAAATTGTTCGGCCGTCCTGCCGATTTGGTAACCGAAGGGTCCATTCGTAATCCGTATTTTCGCGAGACCGTTTTCGGCACCCGCCAACTTCTTTATGACCGTCGCGACGAAAAAGCTATTGCTTGACGTGCGCGAGGCGGGCGAGAGCATTCTTCAACACACGGCTGGAAAGAGCCTCACCCAATACTCCGCCGACCGTTTTTTTCGACGCGCAGTGGAACGCGAATTTGAGATTATCGGCGAAGCATTGAAGCGAATCAACCAGATCGACCCGCCGACTGCTACGCGCATTTCTGAACTGCGGCGCACCGTGGACTTTCGCAACCGAATCATTCACGGCTATGACACCGTGGACGATGGGGTGGTCTGGGGCATCGTTGAGAAACATCTGCCGCTCTTGATAAAAGAAGTTGCGGGCCTGCTCGACGCGGATGGGGCGGCAGCTTGATTAGGAATCAGCTGACATTATGCAAAAACTGATCGAATGCGTGCCGAATTTTTCTGAAGGCCGAGACTTGGATCTCATTCGACAGATCACTGGCGCGATTGAATCGGTGGATGGCGTTGCTCTGCTCGATGTCGATCCTGGAGCAACGACCAACCGGACGGTTGTGACCTTTGTCGGCACTCCTGAAAGTGCGGTGGAGGCCGCCTTCCGCGCCATCCAGAAGGCAGCGGAACTCATTGACATGCGGAAACACAAAGGCGCACATCCCCGCATGGGTACGACCGATGTTTGCCCATTTGTTCCAGTCAGCAATGTCAGTTGGGAAGAAGCAGTCGCCTGCGCGCAGCAGCTGGCAAAACGGGTTGGCGACGAATTGAATATCCCAGTCTATCTGTATGAAAGGGCGGCGAAAGATAAGTCCCGTTCAAATCTCTCGGTTATTCGCACGGGAGAATACGAAGGCTTCTTCGAGAAAATAAAGCAACCTGAGTGGAAGCCTGATTTCGGACCTGCAGTGTTCAATAAAAAATCAGGCGCGACTGTGATCGGGGCACGGGATTTTTTGGTCGCCTATAATGTGAACCTGAACACGAAATCGGTGAGACGGGCAAATTCTGTCGCTTTCGATGTGAGAGAAAACGGCAGGATTAAGACAGAAGATGGCACGCCGTCCGGAAAACCGGTGCTTGATGAAAACGGCGAACCTGTCCGCATTCTCGGAATGTTGAAACATGTGAAGGCCATCGGGTGGTATGTGGAGGAATATGGAATCGCCCAAGTCTCCATGAACCTAACGAATATTGAGGAGACTCCCTTGCATGCTGCCTTCGACGCCTGCGCCGAAGCAGCAGGCAAACGAGGCCTACGCGCAACCGGATCAGAAATCGTGGGCATGGTTCCCAAAAAATGTCTGGTGGATGCAGGAAGATATTTTCTCCGCAAACAGAAATGGTCGGAAGGCGCTGCCGAGGAAGAGCTGATTGACATCGCGATCCGCTCGATGGGATTGAGTGAGCTGAAGCCTTTTGATCCGAAAGAAAAGGTGATCGAATTCAAGATCGAATCCGCTTCCAAGAAATCGCTTTTAAAAATGAATTTGCGCCAATTCTGCAATGAAACTCTAAGCGATTCTCCGGCGCCGGGTGGCGGTTCGGTCGCAGCGTTGATGGGAGCGTTGGGTGCGTCCCTAGGCGGAATGGTGGCCAACCTCTCAGCCGGGAAGCGCGGCTGGGACGACAAACTGAAATATTTCAGTGATTGGGCGGTTAAAGCGCAACAACTTAAGGATGAATTGCTGTTTCTGGTCGATGAAGACACGGCCGCTTTCAACAAGGTGATGGCAGCATTTGCTTTACCGAAGGAGTCGCTGGAAGAAAAAGCCGCGCGCACAGCAGCGATCCAATCCGCAAATAAATATGCGGCGGAGATTCCTTTGCGTGTGATGGAGACGGCTGCCAAGTCCTATCCGCTTCTCGCGGACATGGCTGAAAATGGAAATCCGGCTTCGATTTCAGACGTTGGCGTTGGCCTTCTCGCGGTGCACGCCTGTATTGGCGGGGCAGCGATGAACGTCAGAATTAATCTGGCCGGGTTGAAAGATGAGAAATTCAAATCGACGCTTCGGAAAAAAATTCAACAGATCAGCGCCGAATCGGACTCCCGGTTCAAAGAAATTAATCAGATTGTGGAAAGCAAGCTGGGGTAGAATCACAGCTTTCCTTTCCATCTGCCGATTCCTTAGAATTCGTTTCATAAAGGACCGAGCGATCGCCGCGGGTAATTCGTGCGTGCGCGTCGGGGCGAAAACATTGTGAGATTATATGTCCGAACTTGCGATCATTCGCGACGGCGGCATGCGCATTAGCGATGGCAAGATCGACAGCGTCGGAAGCAGTGTTGAAATCAAGAAAAACGCGGGCGACGCGGAAATTGTCGATGCCGGCGGCCAGATTATTCTTCCGGGTTTTGTCGATGCGCATGCGCATCCGGTTTTTGCTGGAGATCGTCGCGACGATTTCGAACGCCGCGCCCAAGGTGACAGTTACGAGCAAATCGCGGCGGCGGGCGGCGGAATTTGGTCAACCGTGGAAAAGACGCGCGCTGCGAGCGATATCGCTCTTTTCGAGCAAGCCAAAAAGCATGCGAGTTGGTTTTTGAAATGCGGAACGACAACGGTCGAAGCCAAATCCGGCTACGGGTTGACGGTTGACGATGAACTGAAGATCTTGCGCGTGATTCGGCGGTTGAACGACGAAACGCCGCTTGAATTTGTTCCAACGTTCTTGGGCGCGCACGCCATTCCGCACGAAGATCGACAATCACCGGAGCGATATGTCGATCTGGTGATTAACGAAATGCTGCCACGAGTCGCGAAGGAAAAATTGGCGGAGTTTTGCGATGTATTTTGTGAGCAGGGTTATTTCGATATCGAGCAGTCGAGAGAAATTTCGACCGCGGCGAAAAAGCTTGGATTGAAACTGCGGATTCATGCCGATCAACTCAGCGATTCCGGAGGCGCCAAATTGGCTGGGGAATTGAAAGCAACAACCGCGGATCATTTGGAAAAAACGGAGGAGGAGGGGATTGCAGCGATGAAATCTGCGGGCGTCCAGCCGGTTTTGCTGCCAGGATCGGTGTATGCGCTTGGATCGACATGTTATCCGCGTGCGCGTGAAATGATCGAAGCAGGGCTCGCAGTTGTGATTGCGACGGATTTTAATCCCGGGTCATCACCAAGCCCGTCAATGCCAATGATGCTTTCGCTGGCCTGCACGCAAATGAGGATGTCACCGGCAGAAACGATCACCGCATCGACAATTAACGCTGCCCATAGTCTCGGCCGCGGCGATAGGATCGGCTCACTCGAACCAGGCAGGCTCGCCAACTTCTCAATCTTCGATTGCGAAGATTATCGCGAGATTGCTTACTATTTTGGGTTTTCCCAAACGCATTCGGTTTATGTGCGCGGCCGATGTGTGTACCGAAGCCCGCTGCAAATGGGATGAAGGAAACGAACATTTATCCTCGTTCCGTTTGGAATAACAGTCTCTTTCCATTGGCATGGTCTAAGGTAGGAGGAGTAATGTGGAAGAAGAACTATTGAAACTCGAGAAAGAATTCGCGCGGGCAATTGTTAAAAACGATGCGGAAGCGATCGGGCAATTTGTTGCCGATGACTGGGTTATCATCGATGCGGATGGAGGTAGAATTGACAAGTCGCGTTTCCTTGGCGCCGTGAAGTCAGGGGTTTTGATCCACGAGATGATGGAGTCCGATGATGTTGGGGTTCGCATTTACGGAGATACTGCTGTGGTTTCGGGACTGACGAGAACCAAGGGCAAATTCATGGGACGAGACTTCAGCACCCAGGAGCGGGCGACAGATGTTTTTGTGATGCAAAATGGACGATGGCAGTGCGTGTTTTCACAGCTTACGCGATTCACAAAGAAGTAGAACCGATGTTAACGACCTAATCGCGGTGGCCTGATTTGCGGAGACATTCGCGTGCCAGTAGCGTCGCTCATTCATGAAGGTCGAAGTTGAAACGCAGCCGGGTTCTGTTTCCACCCTGCAGATCGAATTGCCGCCCGAAGAGGTGTCGAAGGAATGGGACTCCATCGCAAACAGTTTCGCGCGATTTGCCCGGATTCCCGGTTATCGACCCGGAAAAGCGCCGCGTTCAGTCATCGAAAAAAGATTTCGCAAGGAAATTCAGGATGAGCTGACAAAGAAGCTCGTCTCAAAAAGTTATCACGACGCGATTGAACAGAAGCAATTACGCGTCGTTTCGTTGACCAATCTCGAAGACGTTCAATTTGGCCAAGACAAGTCGATGCGGTTTCGTGCGACGGTTGTAACTGCCCCGGAATTCGAATTGCCGGATTACCAAAATATTCCGGTGCAAGTGCCCGATTTGTTGATGTTCCAGAGCGTGGAGTGCAAATGGGAGATTTTGCTGTCATCGATTTTGAAGGTTCCATCGGGGACAAGCCCATCAGTGAAATTGCGCCGCAGGCGAGCAAGAACTTGCACGGCGGCAAAAAATTCTGGCTTCATTTGGCCCCCGAGAATTTCCTTCCAATGTTCTGCGACCAGATTGTCGGGCAGAAGCGTGACGAAACGCGGCAAATCACAATCGCTTTTCCGGGTGATTTTCCAGTCAAGGAACTGGCGGAAAAAGATGCGAGTTACACGGTGACATTGCGCGAGATAAAAGAAAAGGTTCTGCCGCCGGTTGATGATGCTTTTGCGGGCAAGTTGGTCTCCGGAAAGACGCTCCTCGACCTTCGCCACTTGATCGAACACGATCTCGAGCGCGAGAAAGAGCATGAGCGCGAACGAGCGAAAGAAGGACAGATAATGAAGTACTTGCACGAGCGCATCCAGTTCGAGTTGCCGCCCGCGTTATTGAAAAATGAAACGCGCCGGGTTTTGGGTGAGCTTGTGCAACGAAACCGAGAGCGCGGTATTCCTGATGAGATGTTGAAGGACAAAGAGAAAGAACTGATTGAGAGTGCCGCGAGCCTCGCCGCGCAGCGGTTGAAGACGAATTTTATTCTGCATCGCATCGCCGAATGCGAGAAGATCGAAACTTCCCGCGAGGAGGTCGACCAGCAAATCCGAGAGGAGGCCGCGCGTTACAACGTTTCCGTGGACAAAATGCGCAAAGAACTGGAGGAACACGATCGGGTGAATGCCCTCGCCGAACAGATCCTGCTCGGCAAGACTCTTGATTTCCTCAAGGCGAATGTTAGCGTCGAACAGGCAGTAGAACCTGCTCTGGTGAAAGAAAAATCATGAGTGTATTCAATGACAATCGGTCGCAATCGGTGCTGATCCCGATGGTCGTGGAGCAGACTGGCCGTGGCGAGCGCAGCTACGATATTTACTCGCGACTGCTCAAAGATCGCATTGTTTTCATTGGCACGCCGATGGACGATCATATTGCCAACCTGGTTATAGCACAGTTGCTGTTTTTGCAGATGGAAGATTCGAAGAAAGACATCAACATTTATATCAATTCACCGGGCGGATCAGTAACCGCAGGCCTCGCAGTTTACGACACCATGCAGTTTCTCACGTGCGATGTGACGACCTATTGTCTCGGCATGGCCGCAAGCATGGCTGCGGTTTTGCTTTGCGCGGGGACGAAGGGCAAACGCTTCGCCCTTCCGAATTCGGATATCATGATCCACCAGGTCTCTGGGGGCGCGCAGGGAGCGGCCAGCGACGTTGAGCGTCAGGTCGATTACATGTTTAAGCTAAAGAAGCGCCTCATCAGCATCATTGCGCAACATACCGGGAAATCCGACGAGCAGGTGCGGCTTGATTCTGACCGCGATTACTATATGTCCGCCACCGAGGCGAAAGCGTATGGGCTTGTGGATGAAGTTATCAAATCTCGCAAGGAAGTGAAGCTGCTTGACGGCGCGACACCTCCTTCCGGGGACCGATCGATCGCTGTCGCCGAGGCGGCTTTACCGCGCAAAGCCGGGGGATAAGAGCTGTTTTTGTAAACAAGCAAATATGGCCCGCGCTTCCAATCTGACCATGTGCTCGTTTTGTGGCAAGAGCCACGCCGAGGTGCGCAAGTTAATCGCCGGACCGGGCGTTTATATTTGCGACAGTTGCATCAACGTTTGCAAGAGTATCCTCGACAAGGAGCTCAATGACGATGCGCGGCGTCAGTCTTCAAACATCCGCGTCCCAAAACCGGCGGAGATCCGACGATCGCTCGATGAATATGTGATTGGACAGGAGACCGCCAAGAAAACGCTTTCGGTAGCGGTACATAATCACTTTAAGCGGGTCTTGCAGGCTCCCACGCCACCCGAGTCGTCCTCGGCATTTCAGCCGGATCCATTTGCTGACGTCGAAATTGAAAAAAGCAATATCCTCCTCATTGGTCCGACCGGTTCGGGAAAAACGCTGCTGGCCAAGACGCTCGCCAAGATTCTTGATGTGCCGTTCTGTATCGCGGATGCGACGACCCTGACGGAAGCTGGTTATGTCGGCGAGGATGTCGAGAACATCATCCTGCGTCTCTTGCAGAATGCCGATTACGATGTGAAACGAGCGGAAATCGGCATCGTTTACATTGACGAGATCGACAAGATCGGTCGCAAAACGGACAACGTAAGCATCACGCGCGACGTCTCTGGCGAAGGCGTTCAGCAAGCGCTTTTGAAGATTTTGGAAGGCAGCACCTGCAATGTCCCGCCACAAGGCGGCCGCAAACATCCACACCAGGAATATATTCAGGTCAACACCGAGAAGATCCTGTTCGTCTGCGGCGGCGCCTTCGTTGGGCTCGATAAGATTATTCAAAAACGCATCGGCCAAAAGGTGATGGGCTTTGGCAGTCCGACGTTAGAAGTCGAAGAAGCGTTGCGAAAACAAGCTGTCCGCCACGTTGAACCGGAAGATTTGCTCGCTTTCGGAATGATTCCCGAATTCATCGGCCGGCTACCGGTTGTGAGCTCTCTTGACGCGCTGACCGAGGAAGAGATGGTGGCGATTTTGACCGAGACCAAAAACGCGATGGTCAAGCAGTACACGAAGCTCTTCTCGATGGAAGGCGTACGGTTGACGGTGACGAAGGACGCGTTACGAGCTCTTGCAGCGCAGGCGGTCACAAAAGGAACAGGCGCGCGCGCGTTGCGCTCGATGCTTGAACGAATCATGCTCGATATCATGTACGACGTGCCGAGCCGCGAGGATATCGCTGAGGTTACGATCAATCGCGCCGTGGTCGAAGGCAAAAAGCTTCCACTCATTCGCAAAAAGCAAGACAAAACCGCCGCGTAGCGGCCTTCGGCCGTGCGCTAAAAGTTGCAAGCGTTACAAAGTTAAAAGGGTGCAGAGTCACATCGGCAGCCAGGCTCCTCTTTCATTGTAACTTTTAACGATTCACGCTCTTTTGCATGCGCGTCGTTATCGTTAATACCGGTACAGAGCTGTTACTGGGTGATATTCAAGATGCGAATCTCACTTTTATTGCTCACGAGATTTTTCCATTGGATCTGCGCGTCGAAGAGCGCCGCACTCTTCCGGACGGGTCGGCCATTCGAGATGCGCTCGAGGAACTATTTGGGCGCGCCGAAATTCTCTTTGTGACCGGTGGGCTGGGCCCAACCACTGACGATATCACTCGCGAGACCGTCGCGGATTTGCTCGGATTGGAATTGCATCAAAACGCGGAATTACTCGCCTCGCTTAGGCAGAGACTCGAAGCGCGCCGAATCAAGTGGACCTCGCGCATCGCTCGTCAAGCTAACGTTCCAATGGGCGCACAGATTCTGCCGAACGAAAATGGCAGCGCGCCCGGCCTTTATTTCCCAGCGAACATCAGTCCACGTGTTTCTTCGCCTCATCTTTTTTTGCTACCGGGACCGCCACGCGAGCTTCAGCCGATGTTTCGCCGATCGGTTCTGCCGATCTTGCGTTCGATCGTTCCGTTTTCCGATTCGCTTAAGTGCCGCATCTATCGCGTGGTCGGAATGGGCGAATCGCTGATTGAAGAAGCAATTGGCCAGAAAATACTGGCGATTCCCAAGGTCGAACTTGGTTATTGCGCGCGACCTGGAGATGTCGATGTCCGTATTCTGGGTGAAGCCAGCGCTCTTGATCGCGCTGGAGCGATTATCAGAACCGCTCTGGGAGCTTCGATCTATTCCACAACGGGCCACACCATCGAAGAAACGATCGTGAAACTTCTCAGCGCAAGAAACGAAACACTTGCTGTCGCGGAATCGTGCACAGGCGGTTTGCTTGCGAACCGAATCACAAATGTACCGGGCGCGTCCGAAGTTTTTGTCGCGGGCTATGTGTGTTATGCCAACGAAGCCAAGATCGACATTTTGGACGTCGATCGAAAGTTAATCGAGAAACATGGCGCGGTAAGCGAGGCAGTCTCGCGCGCGCTGGCTGAAAACGCGCGCAGGAGTTCAGGATCGACATATGCTATTGCCACAACCGGAATCGCGGGGCCGACCGGCGGCTCAGCGGACAAACCGACCGGCACTGTTTACATCACATTTGCTTCCGCGAATTCAGAGACGATTGCGAAGAAGTTCTTTTTCCCAAGCGATCGGGAGACGTTTAAGGAGCTGGCAGCGCAGGCAGCTTTTGATCTACTGCGCCGAAAGTTAATCGCATAATTCTGCGGGTGAGATGCCCATCGGCCGGCTCCACAAGCTGGCCACGGCGAGCCGTCCTATGGCGGACAAAATGCTTGCGCCACGCCTCAATAATCGCCCACGACCGCCGGGGTGCCGACTTTCACGTGATCGTAAAATAACTTCGCTCCGTCTGCCGGCATCCGAATGCAGCCATGCGACGCCGGATATCCCGGAAGAATCCCGATGTGCATCCCAACACCATCGCCTGTCAGCCGCATGAACCATTTCATCGGCGCACCCTCAAAGCGCGTTCCACTAGGGGCAGAATCGATCCGAGCGCTGACGCCCGCACGGATGATGCGACCAGAGCTGTCTACGAAGTTGCCGTAAAGACTGGAATGATGGTTTGGGTCTTTTTCAAGCACAGAGAAATGTCCGCTGGGCGAACTGTGTCCGCGCTTGCCGGAAGAGATCGGGCTGTCTATCACGATTTGCTCACCAACCATCAGATAGGCCCGTTGTTTGGGAAGAGAGACCACAACATGCACGGCATCGGGCGTAGCTTGTTTAAGCAGTGATTGATTGATTTTTACCGGTTCCTGCCTGCGAATCAGATCGGAAGCTTTGCGCAAAGGTTGCGGCGCAGTCGGCACAGGACGTGTCGCGCTGCTAGCCGAATATGCAAGAGCAGACACTAAAACTGCACAGAACCATCTTGGAAACGTCGTCTGCATAAATTTAGCCGCCGCGACTGTAACTGATTACACGATGAATCCAACCCGATAACCACCGTGATTCGTGTCGTTGGGCGGGGGAATTTTTCACGCGCCGAATCAAAACAACCTTGGCAGAGCGGGAAAATTCATCAACTGCCGCCGCGCCGCCATCCGATCCATGCATGCCTTCAAGGACTTGGAGCAAGCCCCACCCCTGACCTTGATAACGCTCCGTGTGCAAGACTCCTTCACCTTTGAAGTTCACATAATCGACAAGCGCATAGTAGCCTTGTGGCGTGCTCGCCATGCGTTCGAATTGCCGCTGCACGTTCCCGCGATCCGAAGGCGCCGCTTCCGCGAGCATTTTCGGAAGCGCGTCTTGAAGCCTGGCAATCAGAAATTCCGCCTGAAGATCGACGGTACCGGCAAGAAATTGGCGCAATTGCTTCACCTCTGGGGTTTGCTGGGCGCGTAGGAATTCGAGTCGGGAATTCCATGGGCAGGGAACTTCGCCCGTTCCCAAAAGGAATTTTGGCAATTTGGCTCCGTGATTTGCGATAAAGCTAACGAGCTTTGGAAAACTTTCCTCGAACGGACCACGCTGTCCCTTTGGATACCAGATAAAATGGCCAATGCCGAGCGATGCGAAATTTTCGCCTTCGTTCCACGAGGTGAGGCCGGCGATAGTTCCATTGCATTCGTTTTGCCAGATTTTTTTTCCGATTCTAAGGGTGTCAGCGCGCGAGAGGGTCGTCGCGGCAACTGATTGCAGCTGAAGGAGAATGCATACAGAAAGGAGAAGCGCGGCGAAAAATCGACTTTGCTGTAATCCCGGCTGCTCCTGTTTTCTTGACGAGTAACATTTATCCATTAGCGTGCCACTTCCTGCGGCGCTCCATTTGGAGCAAACCCGCGTGGAAAATTCCATCTTATGAAACGTTTTACCTTCATTTTTGTCACATTCTCGCTTGTTTTGCCCCTGTTCGGGCAAGAGAAATCGCCGCAACTCAAAGACCAAAAAGATAAGGTCAGCTATAGCTTGGGCCTCAATATTGGGTTCAACCTCAGTAGACAGAATATATCGGTCAACCCCGACGCGCTCACAGCCGGTATCAAGGATGCGATTGCGGGAAAACCTCAGCTTACAACCGATCAGGTCAAGGAGACAATGGCGGCATTTGAAAAAGAAATGACGGAAAAACAAAAGGCAGCAGGAGAGAAGAACGCGGCGGAAGGGACGAAGTTTCTCGAGGAAAACAAAAAGAAGGAAGGCGTAAAGACAACGGCCAGCGGGCTGCAATACAAGGCCATTAAGGAAGGAACGGGCGCGCAGCCAAAAGGAAATGATACGGTGACTGTTAATTATCGTGGAACGCTTATCAACGGCACCGAGTTCGACAGCTCGTATAAACGCGGCCAGCCAGCGACCTTTCCGCTCAACGGCGTAATCAAGGGATGGACCGAAGGGCTTCAACTGATGAAAGCAGGATCAAAATATCAATTTTTCGTACCGCCGAATCTCGCGTATGGTGATCGTGCCCTCGGTCCTGACATCGCTCCCAATTCGACTTTGATTTTTGATGTGGAGTTACTCGGCGTTAAGCCCGCTGAAGCAGGCCCAAGTCCGGCGCCGTCCCCATCGCCAAAATAATATGGCGGCGTTCCTCGCGGCGAGCGCCCCAAGTGAAAAGACAGGCGCTCGGTACAAGCGCCTTCATATCGACGTCAACGCGCCGCTGCTGCGATTTCCCAATCGAGCCGCAGCGCGTCGCCCCAAAGGTCTTCCAGGCTGTAAAAGGCGCGTTTGTCTCGATGAAAAACGTGGACGACGACTTGCAGGTAATCGAGCACGATCCATTGGCTGGCAGGAAATCCGTCAATCGCCACGGGCCGAATCGCATGATCCTCTTTCAGGCGCGTTTCGATTTCATTGGCGATCGCTTTGAGCTGCGGCTCGGACGTGGCTGAGCAAATCACGAAGAAGTCCGTAAACGTCGAGATCGTGCGCAAATCAAGCACGACGATCTCTTCTGCCTTTTTGTTCGAGGCGAGTTCTGCGCACGTTTTGGCTAACTTTTCCGCGGTTATCTCGGTTGCTCCTGGTAAAGTTTTTCGTGGCGAATAATCTCTTCGGACGGATAAGGGTGATCTGGTGCCCTCCCCGTACGATCGAGGACCACAAAGCGAACCGCTTTTATTAGTTCATCGAAACGGTGCCAGTTTCGAAGGGTGGGGACATTATCTTCGCCGAGGAGATAATAGATTTCCGCGTCGCCTTCTCGTGCGCGGATTTCTTCAATTGTGTCAATCGTGTAAGAAGGAGCCGGACGACGCAGTTCGCAGTCATCCACCATAAATCTCGATTCACCTTCGATTGCAGCCCGTAACATCAATAATCGCGTTTTCGCGCTTGCAACTGACGACTCTTTAAACGGCGAGATCGCCGCTGGTACGAAAATTACGTTTTCAAAGCCAAACGTCTCGAGCGCTTCGCGAGCGAGAATCAGATGCCCGTGATGAATAGGATCAAATGTGCCGCCGTAGACTGCGATCTTTTTCACAAATCGCTTTGCATCCTTCTCATCTTATATGTTCCTGTAGCCTCTTCGCCGTGCGAAGCGCGGCGCTGAGGTGTCTTGCGACGCGTGCGCGGC